>NZ_JADEXO010000120.1 GCF_015207105.1 cf. Phormidesmis sp. LEGE 11477 | reverse complement strand
AGCATGAACACCGCTGCGGCCAGTGCCTGAACTAGGGGATACAAAATCGTTTGATACAAGGGGATGTCATGGCTAAGCCAGCTGGTGCCCCCGTCGCTTTGAAAATGAGCGATCGCAGTCGGCACCCAGGGTAGATAAAGCAGCCCAATACTCGTGATTGCCAATAGCCAGCCGAACGACTGACTCAGGGTTTGGCCTAGTGTTTGGGAGCGGCTTTGAAATCGCCTAAGCAGCACCGTCGCGGTGACCAGCAGCTGAGCAATAATGCCAAAGCTATAGAAGTAGTGAACGTAGAGTCCCAAAACATTTAGCCCCACCCAGCTTAGCCAGCGCCAGAAAGTACGCTCACCTTGGAGTAAAGCTATCCAGTTCACCAGTGCGAAAGTTGCGATCGCCACGGCCAAACTGTAGTGCCTCGCCTCTTGCGAGAGGTAGATGCCATAGGGCGAAACTGCCATCAGCAAAGCGGCAATCTGACCGATGCGATCGCCGCCCACCCGCCGCCCGAGGTAGAACACACCCATTACCGCCACTAGGCCCCATCCCACCGCAAACGCTCGCAAGCTCCAGACGGACGTGCCTGCGCTTTGCAGCCAGCCATTCATCAGCATAAAAAACAGCGGCGGATGGTTGCTATGCGTCGTCACCGCCTGCGCCGCCTGCCAGGGCGTGCCCGGATCAGCAATCAGCGCCCAGTACCGTTCAGCCGGCAGCAGCTCCCCAAACGGAATGACGTCTAGGCTTTTCCCCAGACTGTAGAAAGCGGTATAGAGCTCATCGACCCAAAGCGGCTTTGCCGTCAGCCGATACAGCCGTAGTAGTGCTGCCAGCATCAGAATTAGTGGCAAATAGTAGCCTTTAAGCTTGGTTGAACTCTTCAAACGCTTACAGCACTCTCTGCTCGTTGCTCAATCTCTTCTACAAACGTGTCGTCTGTCAACGCCGCCTCGATCAGCCCTGAAAACATCGGATGAGGTGTATTAGGCCGAGATTGAAACTCAGGATGAAACTGGCAGGCAATAAAATAGGGATGATCCGGCAGCTCGACAATCTCAACGAGTCTGCCATCTGGGGAAGTTCCACTCACCATAAAACCTGTCTTTAAAAACAGATTGCGATAGGCGTTGTTAAACTCATAGCGATGACGGTGCCGCTCATAGATCACCTCTTTTTGATAGAGCCGACTTGCCAGCGTATCCGGCTCTATTCGGCAAGGCCACAGACCTAGGCGCATGGTGCCGCCTAGATCAACCACATCCTCCTGCTCAGGCATCAGACTGATGACTGGGTTGGCAGCTTCCGCATCAAACTCAGAACTATTAGCTTGCTCTAGCTTGGCAATATTCTGCGCCCACTCCATCACTAGACACTGCATTCCTAGACAAAGGCCCAGAAACGGAATTCGCTTTTCTCTAGCGTATTGAATCGTTTGGATCTTGCCATCTACGCCCCTAGAGCCGAATCCACCGGGAACAATAATTGCGGCGACTTCTTTCAAGTATTTCTGCGGCCCGTGTTGCTCAATATCTTCTGAATCTACCCAGCGAATTTTGACCTCCGTATCGAAATGAATTCCAGCGTGGGTCAGCGCTTCGGTCACTGATAGATACGCATCGTTTAGCTGAATGTATTTGCCGACGATGGCCACTTCTAGCGATTTGCTAGGACGGTGCATACGCTGAACCAGTGTCGTCCACTTAGTCAGCTCGGGCGATCGCTGATCTAGCTGCAAAAAGTCCAACGTCTGCTCAGCCAGTCCTTCTTTCTCCATATATAGCGGCACTTCATAGATACTCCTGGCATCTAGCGCCTGAATTACGCGCGGCAGCGGCACATTACAAAAGCTAGAAATCTTCTGCCGCAGCTCTTCTCTCAGGGGCCGCTCGCTGCGGCACACCAAAATATCTGGCTGAATCCCGATCGAGCGCAGTTCTTTGACCGAATGCTGAGTCGGCTTGGTCTTCAGCTCGTGGGCCGCCGGAATCCAGGGAATCAAGGTGACGTGCATATACAGCACATCATGTAGACCCACATCCTGCTTGAACTGGCGAATGGCCTCCATGAACGGCAAAGACTCAATATCGCCCACCGTACCGCCAATTTCTACGATCACCACATCGGGATTGCGGTTACGGGCGACTCGATGAATCCGCGACTTGATTTCGTTGGTGACATGGGGGATTACCTGCACAGTCCCGCCTTCGTAGTCACCTCGCCTTTCTTTGTTGATGACGGACTGATAGATAGAGCCAGTAGTCACGCTATTAAGCCGTGACATAGACGTGTCGGTAAAGCGTTCGTAGTGACCTAGATCAAGGTCTGTTTCTGCGCCATCTTCGGTGACGAATACTTCACCATGCTGAAACGGACTCATCGTACCTGGATCAACGTTGATATAAGGATCAAGCTTCAAGATCGATACTGAATAGTCGCGCGACTTTAGCAACCGCCCTAGACTTGCTGCCACGATGCCTTTACCGATGCTAGAAACAACACCGCCTGTCACAAATACGAATTTCGTCATGGTTTCCCGTCGCGTTTTCTGTCGTCTGGTCTTTTTTGGGCTCTCTTTATGTCTTTTAAGGGGGTTGTCTAATGCTGACGCTCAAAATTAATAATGATCAATTGTGCCATATCAAATAGATTGCAGAAGGCATCACGTTATATTGAACCTATCGCTTCTGCCGAGTGGCTCAAGGCACTTTCGTCGGCTGAAACCATTACAGGGAAACAGGCAAAGAATCGGTATGGTCAGTCAACCTGCTACGAAAAGTATTCGATGGACAACCCAGGATATCGAGTTGCTGCCTCAGAACGAGTGGACAACTTACGAAATTATTGATGGAGAGCTGTTTGTGACCCGATCGCCACATCGAAGGCATCAACAAGCTGCTGGCAAGATATACAGCGCTCTAGATATCTGGTCCACTCAGTCTGGTTTGGGGGAAGCAATCTTTGCGCCTGGGCTTGTTCTTTCAGAAGCTGATAACGTCATTCCAGATGTCGTGTGGGTCTCTAAAGCAAAACTAAAGCTGATTGAGGACGAATCTGGTCATTTGACCCGTGTGCCTGAGCTGGTGATTGAGGTGCTTTCTTCGGGAAGTGAGAATATGCGCCGCGATCGCGAAGCAAAGCTCAAACTCTATTCAGTTCAAGGCGCTCAAGAATACTGGATTGCCGATCGCTTCCTCAAACAGCTAGAAGTATATCGTCGTGAGAATACAAGGCTAGCACTGGTTCAGACGTTGACTGTAGACGACACGCTTAGCTCACCGCTGTTGCCTGGTTTTGCCTGCCAGGTCGGCCAGTTCTTTAGCTAATTCTTCAGCTAATCAAAGGCGTCTTTCAAGCAAAGCGTCCTTTCTTTGCTCAAGTACCGTACAAAATCCTGGTATAAGAGTCAGATGGCGTTTGCCTGATGGATCGTGAGGGATAGGAATGAACATTTGCCAGAAGCCGAGAACGCTAGGTCTGCTAGTTGGGATTTTGGGTGCGATCGCCCTGCATCAAACCGTCATCATTCAATCTGCTACCGCGCAAGACTCTGTAGAAGACACCATAGAAGCAGACTCTATGGATCTCTTTGTGGCCTATCCGCCGCCTCAGCATGAAACCGTTGCCGATCGCATTTTCTTCATTGGCACTGCCAACCCAGATCAGCCAGTCACGATCAACGGTCAGACCATTGAAAACCGTAGCGAAGATGGTCATTTTGCGCCGACCCTACCGCTGACGTTTGGCGAAAACACCTTCACTCTAGTGCAAGGCGGTGAAAGTCTGACGCTGAGCATTAACCGCGTGTCAACCGATCCCATGCTGCCCGATGGCGCGAGTTTTGCTGAAGGATCGCTAATGCCAGATGAAGATATGGCGCGGCTGCCAGGAGAGCTGATTTGTTTGAGTGCGATCGCCCCTACAGACGCCACCGTATCGGCCACCCTCGGACAGCAAACCATTGCGCTCATGCCCCAATCGAGCGTTGATCTACCGCCCAACTCCGCTGTCCTCACGAATCAAACAGATCCTGTCGCCGCATCTGCCGATAGCGCCACCGAATACGCGGGCTGCACGAGCTTTGATCGCATCGGCCCCATCGGAAATCCTCAATTTAGCCTCCGTGCCAACGGCGAGACCACTACGGCTAGCGCTCCTGGTCAGATCAGCGTGTTCTCTCCGACTGGCTTAGAAGTCGCAGAAGTCACCACCGACCAAGGCGTTGCTCGAGTCGGCCCTAGCACCAGCTACTCGCGGATCACGCCCCTACCCGCAGGCACCCGCGCTGCAATTACCGGACGAGAGGGTGAATGGCTACGGCTCGACTACGGCGGCTGGATTAAAGCCGCTGAAACCACTGTCAGCAGCGCCTCTATACCGCCGACTAGCATCATGAGAGGCATTACCGCTCGCCAGGTCGAAGATTGGACAGAAGTCATTTTCCCGCTGCAAACGCCCGTGCCCATCACGATCGAACAGGATACGCAGTCGCTATCTTTGACCCTGCACAACACGACGCCGCAGACAGATACTATCTATTTCTCTAACGATCCGGTTGTGGAGAGAATGGACTTTCATCCGCTGCTAAACAACAGTGCTGAGTTTGTTTTTCATTTCAAGCAGCCGCAGCAGTGGGGATACAAAACTCGCTACGAAGGGACTAGTCTGATTCTTTCTTTGCGGCATGCCCCGCCCAGTAATCGCTTGGGCGATACGACAATCCTGCTCGATCCTGGCCACGGTAGTAGCGAGGATCTCGGTGCCCGTGGACCTACGGGCTATCCCGAAAAAGATGTCACCTTAATTGTCTCTAAACTACTGAGAGATGAGCTAGAAAGCAGAGGGGCTAGCGTCGTGATGACTCGTGAGGGCGACGACGATCTCTTCCCACGCGATCGCGTAGAAATTATCGATGCAACAGAACCCACCATGGCTTTGAGCATTCACTACAACGCCTTGCCCGATGCAGGCGATGCCCTCAATACCACAGGCATTGGCATGTTTTGGTACTACCCGCAGGCTCACGATCTAGCCGTCTTTTTACACGACTATCTGGTCGATAATCTAGGACGCGAATCGTATGGCGTTTTTTGGAACAATCTGGCGCTGGCTCGGCCCTCGGTAACGCCTTCTGTTCTATTAGAGCTAGGCTTTATGATCAACCCAGAAGAGTTTGAATGGATCACCGATGAAGCAGCTCAAAGAGAGCTGGCTAAAACGCTGGCCGATGGCGTAGAAGCCTGGATAGCAAGTCAGCCTTAGGGAACTCTCTAGATGTCAGATGTAGAAGAACCCACCATGACATTCTCACTACCTACGTTCAACGACTCCACGCTCTGGCAGCAGGCGATGACCCATAAGTCTTTTGCCAACGAACAGTCAGCGCCAACAGAACACAACGAGCGGCTAGAGTTTTTGGGCGATGCCATTTTGACCTTTCTAAGTGGAGAGTATCTGTACACTCACTTTCCTCACGAGCCCGAAGGTGAGCTAACGCGGAAGCGAGCGATGTTAGTAGATCAAGTTCAACTGCATCACTTTGCTCAGAAGCTACATCTAGATAAATGGCTACGGCTGGGGAAAGGCGCTAAGAAAGAGGGCGGCAGCCAAAATGCTCGCTTACTGTGCAGTGCGTTTGAAGCGATGATCGGGGCCTATTATCTGGATGTAGACCAAGATGTGCAGCCAGTCAGAGACTATGTGATACCTATGTTTAAGCGGGTATTTGAGTCGGTGGAGATTGAGCAGGCATTAGAAATAGGGACAAAAGACGAAAAAACACGTTTACAGGAATGTGTTCAAAGTAAAATGGGCAGCATTCCTGAGTACGTAGAGATCAGCAGCGTTGGCCCCGATCATGCCAAAGAGTTTGTTGTAGAAGTTCAAATTGATGGAAAATCCTACGGTCGTGGTGCGGGTGCTAGCAAACGCAAAGCTCAAAAGATGGCAGCTAAAGCAACATTAGAAATGCTAAAAGAGCTGGGCTACATATGCTAAGTATGTTTGGTCATTAGCGCGTATAAATTACGCTTATTCGCAACTAGTAGGCTACCTTTTCATAAACTTATTGTGGCTGAAGTTTCAGTAAATATACTGTCACATTCCTACAGCTACAGCCCTGTCTTTCAAACCACTCAGGCAACTGGATAGTAGCGGCCTTCTCTTTTTAATCTGCATTACAAAAACAGGGAAAACTTGACTGTTTACAGTCAACAAAAGCTCTCTCTAGAGAAAGAGTAAGTTCTATTTCTGTTTTGTTAGCTTTCAAATGTCTAATGGGAAAACTATCAGCCTATTCAGCTACTATTAGATACCTGTTGAGGATATTAGTGCTTAAATACTTCCTGCTCTAAAAACCATCTTGGAAAGCATCAAAAGCTAAGACTACTCGACTATCAATTTGGAGATAAAAGAACATGACTACTGAAAACAATCCTTCTAATCAGCGTCCAGAGGGTATCACCGGTAGACAGCCAACGCCTGAAGAAGTCGCCCGTCACGACGGCTATGTCAGAGGCCGCACTGATGAAAACTATGTGCAGGGCAGTCTCAGAAACCAGGAGCGCGCGGTCGCCCAAGCACAGGCTAATGACAGCGCAGCCAGCGGCGTGATTCTAGGACTTTGTATCGCGCTGTTAGCGGCGGGTGCAGGGGTGGCAGCTTATTTCCTTTTGGGCGATCGCACTGATGTGGATCCGGTTGTAGTGCCTCAGATCGAGCGAGAGACTACGGTTGAAAGAGAAACCACAGTGATTGAAAGAGAGTCTCCCGCGCCGACTATCGAGCGGCCTGAGGTAAATGCCCCTGATGTGAACATTCAGGTACCAGAAGTCGACACGACTAACGAGGTCCCAACGGCCTCGCCCGAGGACGCTTCATCTGAAGACGTAGAAGAGGTTGCTGAGCCGGCTGCTGATTAATTGTTCAATAGCAGCTCTTGCTCACGCCTTTAGTAATCTCAACATATAGCGGGCGTGTCTAGCCGCCTGCTCATCTAGCCGCATCAGAACCCCCTACCTAAAACTAGCGGTTCTAATGCGGCTTATTTTAATACTCACGCCTTAACGGCTTAGCCAGGCGATCGCCTCTCTGATCCAATCCTCTGCATCAGCGCTTTTACTCAATGCCGTTCCCTTGCCCACGGCGACTAGCGCTTTGCTGATTTCACTGTTGCTGTAGCCCAAGGCAACCAGCATCATTTCGACATCTTCTTGCACCGCCGAGACAGGTCCGCTTGTGGGCGCTGCGATCCCAGAGTGCGATCGCCACTCGCTCAGCTTCGTCTTCAGCTCTAGAATAATACGCTCGGCTGTCTTGTTTCCTACCCCAGGGGTTCGCGTTAGCACCCGCGCATTGCCATTCACCACCGACTGAATCAGCTCATTGAGCCCGAGCGCATCCAACAGCGCCATTCCCATCTGCGGACCGATACCGCTCACCGCAATCAGCAGTCGAAATACATCGCGCTCAGCCCTACTAGTAAAGCCAAACAGCACCTGCAAATCTTCTCGATTTTGCAGATGGGTAAATAGCCTGACCGGATCGCCAATCGGCGGTAGCTGGCCTAGCTCTCGCGAATTTATCTGCATATCGTAGCCCACGCCACCGGCTTCTACCGTCACAATCACTCGACCATTGGGCAGCTTCTGGCTATCCGCCAAGATTCCCTTGACGTATCCGATCATGAACGAGCGCCAGGATTTCGCTGGAGAGGTGGACGTTCTGGCAGCCCTCTAACAGGCATGGCTTCACGGCGAGTAGCCGGACGAGCTGTGCCCGTAGTGGGATTGATCGGCGCTTGAGGAGGAGCAGTCGTTTCGGTATCTAGCGATTGCCCACCTTGAATCTGCTGACGCCCGTTACGCAGAATATGCAGCATCTCCATAAACTGGCGCTCCATATTTTCTAAGACCTGGTCGGCATAAGTGTCAGCATCTTCCTGAATGGTCTTGGCTTCGCCGACTGTGCGGGCACGGGTATCTTCCCACTCCTTGCGAGCCTGAGTCTGTAGCTGTTCGATCTCGCTAAGCGTCTGGCCTCTGAGGGCAGCGCACTCCTGTTCTGTTTGAGCTCTTAGCTGCGCTGCCTGTGATTCAGCCTGGCGAACGATGGCCATGTCGTTGAGGATGGCTGCCGCCTGCTTTTCTGCCGACGTGATAATTTCCTGGGCGTACTGCTCTGCCTCCATCAGAATCTCTTCGCGCTGCTGAACGATCTGCACAGATTCTTGAACCGCAGCAGGCAAATTAACTCGAACCACATCTAGCTGGTCGAGCAGTTCATCTTCAGACACCATCGTCTTACCCGAAAGCGGCACCCTTGGGCTTTCAAGTACGATTTCCTCAATCCGATCTAGCTCCTGCTGAATGCTGAACCTCTCAGAGGCTGGAGCTTGGTAATATTCGCCGTTTGCAGAAGTGTTCACAAAGTTTTTGGTAAGAGATTTTCAAGAGTTCAAGACTTGCGAAGTCAATAGGCTGCTGATCTAGCTAGGCGATCGCCAACCTATTTTTTGTGTTTCCTTTCATATAATATTGAATAAAATGAGTTCTCAACGCCTATTCTTTCTATAACATTCTTCAACATCGTGGGCGATGTGTGCAGGCACCAGATGATCGATAGGCCCACCAAAGTTAGCAATCTCTTTGACTAGGCTACTACTTAAAAAGCCGTATTCGGTAGAGGTCGCCAAAAACACAGTCTCAATCTCAGGTGAGAGCGTTTTGTTAGTATGGGCCATCTGCAGCTCTTTCTCAAAATCGGAAAGTACTCGCAGCCCTCTAATTAATACCTGAGCCTGACGCGCCTTGGCATAGGTAACTGTCAGCCCATCGAAGCTATCAACCTCGACATTAGCTAAGTGATCGATGGCCTCCTGAATCTGCGCTAGCCGCTTTTCGATCGGGAAAAGAGGGGTCTTACCCGGATTGCGTGATACGACCACAATAACGCGCTCATACAGCTTGCTACAGCGGGTAATGATATCTAAATGACCTAGCGTGATGGGATCAAAGCTACCAGGGTAGATTGCAATCATGAATGTGGCAAGAGAAAATAAGAGGGTTCTCTAAATTCAGTGTGCAAGCCATGTCTCTAGCCGTCTTGAAGTTCTCATCCGAAGACTGCGGTATCTGTCACAAGATGTCTTTCTATGATGAAAAGGTTGCTAAGGAACTGTCGCTAGATTTTGTCGACATCAAGATGCAAGACACTGCGACCTATCGTCAATATCGACAAGTGCTGCTAGCTCAGTATCCAAACAAAGCAGACATGGGCTGGCCAACATACATTGTATGCGACGATCCCCAAGGCGAATTCGAGATAGTGGGCGAAGTGAAAGGCGGCCATCCCAAGGGAGAGTTTCGACGGCGGCTGCAGGCAGTTTTAGACGAAACCGAGTAGCCTACGTGGTTCTATCGCATGCCTAGAGCAATCAAATTGACTAGAGCGATCACTAGAGCGATCAAAGGCTGAATGCAGCAAATGGCCTAGCCTCGACAGCTGAGCTGCTGACTAAGCCGGGCCATTTTTGCATAGCACTAATCTACATAAGTACTAAATTGAAGACGCTGAGCTGACACTGAGCCATGGAGCGCCGATTATAGAACGCCGATATTCGCTAGGCCCAAGATAGCGCCAGCACCAATGAGATGACCAAGGCTAGTCACACCTAACAAAGCAGGCAGACCTAGTCCCAAAAATACGCCAGGTGCAGGACCTGCATCAGGAATTTGGATGACCTGCTTGCCAATAGCAAAGGCAATCAGATTACAGATAATCATGACGATGGCAACATTTGGCCCCCACGTAGGCGTATGAGGGACAACATCTGCAACAGCAGCAACTAAAGGCAGCATTTATGCGCTCTCCAAGAAAAGACTATGATGACGATAGAGCCTGATTATGTACACCCTTCATTCTTCATTGATCCCTCTAGCGATTGGCTACAGCATTGCTTCTGAATCTATGTTGCAATGATGTCAAACTCAGCATTTTGAGCTTTGTGCTTCTAGGAGGATTGTTTCTAAAGGACTTCAGAGGAACGACAGAACGCTATCTTCGTCCCCATCATTCCACGAAGACGAACAGGAAGATGTCAGAATCAAGTGTATTCGTTGTAAGAATTAACACTTAGGTCTTCAAATCCTAATGTGTTTAGTCAACATGATGATTGGTCAAAGAGGACGCTGTGGTTAGGGGTTTATTGTGGTTGCCATTGCTAGCGGTATTTATTGGGCTGACATGGGCTGGCTGGAATGAATATCGAAAAGTAGAGGCCTATAAGCAGTGGGCGACTCAGTTTGAGCGGGCCAAGTTCGACATCTATGCAGCGTTAGGTCAGCAGGGAGATCACTTGACATGGGGGCGTCCGACCCGCAGTGGCGTGGTAGAAACAGAGCATATAGACTTATTACAAGTAGAGCGCCTTTGGATGGCAGTAAACGGTCAGCATATCGATCTTGAGCAACCGCCTGATCGAGGCCGATTTTCTCTGGAGCTGACGCTAAAAGAAGGTAAGAAGAAGAGTATTCCTTTTACAGATGGGCAGATAGCACGCCAGTGGTTTGATTTCTTGGTTCGTGAGTGGTCGCTGAAGAGCTAGAGGGTTGAAGCTCTAAAGGGTTGAAGATCAAGGAACTGGTCTAAGCAAGAATAAACTTGAAGCAAAGACAAACTCTGAAAGTAAAATCTGCTAAAAAAAGTTGGCTAGATGCGGGGTGGACTGATATAATCTCATCCGAAAAATCAACTATCCCAAAAGCAGCTCTCTCTAAGAAAAGCAGTTCATCATTTCAAGTCCATCAGCCCATAAGTGGCCTATAAGTAACCTGGGTGGTTGATTTCTACATACAGATTTTTGGTAGATGACGCTAAACAAAGCTTTCGCGGTATATCTCTAGAGAGATTTGGATAACTATGCAGCCTTCACACAACATCGTTCAGAATATGAGCGCGCCCAAAGCGAACGATTTAGCTGAGCGTAGGCGACAGCTTAGAATCAAGCGTAGGATCAAGTTCTACCAGAGGGTTTGGCGATCGCTGGCGATGATTGGTTTTGCAGGCGGGATAGTGTGGCTAGCGAGATCCCCAATCTGGCTATTGCGTAGCGCTGAGCAGATAGAAGTCAGCGAGAACCAAACGCTATCGGATGCAAACGTACGTGATCTGGTACCAGTGGCATACCCGCAAACACTGCTAGAAATCGAGCCCGATGAACTAGCGAATATGCTGACAAAACAGGCTTCAATCGAATCAGCAGTCGTCAGTCGGCGGCTGATTCCGCCGGGTCTGTATGTGCGGATTACAGAACGCCAACCGGTCGCGATCGCACTTCCCAACAAGGCTCGGCCCGTACAGACCATTCCCGATCAGCCTCAGCCTTTTCAAGAACCTGGCTTAATCGATGCTCAAGGCTACTGGATGCCTCGCAATAGCTTTGCTGATGTAGGCGCGGACATCGCATTACCTACCCTTACCGTTGAAGGCATGCGTCCTGGCTATGCAGGCGCATGGCAGGTGATCTACCAAGAAATCCAGCGTAGCCCCGTCAAGATTACGGCCATTGACTGGAGCGATCCCAACAATTTAATCTTGCAAAGTGAGCTAGGCGCTGTGCATATCGGGACATTTGGAGATCGGTTTGCAGCGCAGCTAGCGGCGTTAGATCAGCTGCGATCGCTAAGCGAGAAAGTCAATCCTGAGCAAGTTGCCTTCATTGACCTCAAAGACCCTCAGAACCCTGTCATAGAGACTTTTCAGGCAAATAACCAATCCTTTTAATATCGATGGGCGCGGTCTGATGGAGACTGCGTTTGGCTTTTTCAACAAGTTCCCTTATAGTTGACTCAATTCGATGCAAAGAAAGGTTGGGTGCAAAGAAAGAAAGGCTGGTAGATCGAAGCTCTGTTTTTGCTGGACTAGGACTGGATGGCTCAAAAGTTGAGCGCAAAAGAACATTTTACATTTGGGTTCGGTGATTGTTGCTATTTGACTCTATAATCTTTCTTTAGAGTAAATAGCCTCATGAGATTGCTAGGTAAAAAGAGCCATTAAAAGCAGCCTCAACGGCAACGGCAATGACATGGCAACCTTTAATTCTGTTGTATCAGTCGATTTTCACTACGCTAGTTAGCTCGAACTCTTCTTGAGTTAGTTCTATTCTCTACTTATACACGATAGACAAACACATCAGCTCGGCCTATGAATAACGCATCCCTTCATACAAATTCTTATGCGAACGATGGGTCAGGTGTACAATCAGTTACTGCAGCTAGTAATGGCAGTGCGCTGTCAGCGGAAGGGCCGATGAACGGAGACATAGTACCAAGCAGCGTTGCAAGAATTAAGGTGATCGGCGTTGGTGGCGGTGGCTGCAATGCTGTCAACCGGATGATAGACAGTGGGCTGGCGGGTATCGAGTTCTGGACAGTCAATACTGATGCTCAGGCACTGACCTATTCGAGCACGACCAATGCAATGCAGCTAGGGCAAAAGCTGACTAGAGGATTAGGCGCGGGCGGCAATCCTTCTATCGGCCAAAAGGCGGCAGAAGAATCACGCGATGAAATTTTTCAGGCTGTAGAAGGCTCAGACCTAGTCTTTATCACTGCTGGTATGGGCGGTGGTACGGGGACGGGAGCGGCTCCGGTGGTCGCTGAGTGTGCCAAAGAAGCGGGCGCGCTGACCGTCGGTGTGATCACTCGTCCATTCACGTTTGAGGGGCGACGGCGAACGTCTCAAGCAGACAGTGGGATCGCAGCGCTGCAAGCCTCTGTCGATACCCTAATTATTATTCCGAACGATAAGCTGCTTTCTGTGATTTCTGAGCAGACGCCCGTGCAAGAAGCGTTCCGCGTGGCGGATGATATTCTTCGTCAAGGCGTTCAAGGCATTTCAGATATCATCACCATATCTGGCCTAGTCAATGTTGACTTTGCCGATGTTAGAGCGGTGATGGCAGACGCGGGCTCGGCTCTAATGGGGATCGGGGTAGGCTCTGGTAAGTCTAGGGCTAGGGAAGCCGCGATCGCGGCAACCTCTTCGCCCCTGCTAGAGACCTCTATCAACGGGGCTGGCGGCGTCGTCTTCAATATCACGGGCGGTAGCGATTTGACGCTACACGAAGTTAATCAGGCTGCTGAGATCATCTATGAGTCAGTTGATCCCAACGCGAACATCATCTTTGGTGCGGTGATCGACGATCGCCTGCAAGGTGAAATTCGCATCACCGTGATTGCCACTGGCTTTAGTATGGAGAGCCGTAGCATTCCTTCTATGACTAGCTCGAAGGTAATGCCAATGACTCGCACACCAAGCTTGTCTCTAGAAGGACCTAGCTCGACCTCAGAAGAGGAATCGACCGAAGAGGTCAGCAATCAGCCAGTAATTTCGCCTAACTTAGATATTCCTGATTTCTTGCAGCGACGTCGCAATCGATGAGTTCGCTCAGCTGCCAGGTTCCAGTTGCGCTGACGATCGCAGGGTCTGACAGCGGCGGTGGTGCGGGTATCCAGGCGGACTTACGTACGTTTTCTTTTCATCAAGTTCATGGCACCAGCGCGTTGACCTGTGTGACCGCGCAAAATACGCTCGGCGTTACCCGCGTAGATGCGCTAGCGCCCGCTGCAGTCATCGCTCAGATCGAAGCAGTCACCACCGATATTGGCGTGCAGGCAGCTAAGACAGGAATGCTGCTGAACCAGGAAATTATTGAAGCGATCGCAGACTATCTAAGCGCGCAGCCGATTGAGCAGCTTGTCGTCGATCCGGTCATGGTTTCGCGGACAGGGGCTAAGCTGATTGATGCCGGTGCGATCGCGGCACTGACCAACCAGCTACTGCCTTTAGCGGCTGTGCTGACGCCGAATCGCTACGAGGCTCAAATCCTAGCCGATATGCAGATCAGCACGCTAGCCGATATGCAATCTGCAGCGAAAAAGATTTATGCCCTTGGTCCAAAGAGCGTAATTGTAAAGGGTGGTGGCTTTGATAACGAGCTTCGAGGTATAGACGTTTGGTTTGATGGTGAACAGCTAGAGACTTTGACCACTGAGCCAGTCGATACGAAGAATACGCACGGGACTGGATGTACGCTCTCTAGTGCGATCGCAGCTAATCTTGCTAAAGGCAGCTCACCTTTTATTGCCGTAACCGCCGCCAAACATTACGTCACCCAGGCACTGAAGCACGCCCTTGCTATCGGCAAAGGCCAGGGCCCTGTAGGACATTTTTACCCACTGCTATAGAGCCTATTGATTTACAAACTGGGGTTTGATTCAAGCTCCTCGTCTATTGACGCCTTATATCTCTTCGCTATCAGGCCAGATTGATTCCCAATCGCGACAGCTATCTGTTTCTGGCCCGTAGGGATGCATGGCACAGACCATCATTTCATCGCCATACGCAGTCCCGTGATAGTTGCGACAGCCGACGCAGGTTGGGTGGTTTTGCAGCCAAGGATTAACGGTATGAGTCACAGGTATGGTTACCTCCGCTATCCAGGGCGTAAGATGCTGATCCAGGTATAGAAAGCTGGATTCTAGTGAACTGTCTATCTGATCGCTCCAGCTTCTGATCGCCGGCCCAATAGCCCTATCTACTTCATCGATTACTAGACCAGACGCTTCGATCAGCTGATCCGCCGCTCTTTCGGTTTCCTCAGCCGTTTCTCTAGCCACTTCTGCTAGCAGCTCACTAGCTTCTTTGGTAGCAGCGTCAAACTCGTTTTGTAGCTGCTTTAGCCAATCATCCATCGCTCTGCTCCTTGCTGTCTTGTCTAGCTGTCTTGTCTAGCTGTCTCGTCTAGAAGATAGATTCTATGAAAGATTACCCGGTAGAAATATCTTGGGGGAAAATCCCATACAGTCGAGGTTATTTCAGCCGCTTTAGCTCATTACGCAAGGCTTCTACTTCCTTTCGTAGAGCTGCGGCCTGTCTTTCTTCAGGCGTCGTATCGTCGTCTAGGATCTGAATTTGCCGAGGTCCGTCAGAAGCTGAGGCACTGCCGCTCGTAGAGGTAGGCGCTTTACCTGCTGTCTGGGCTCTTTCTACCATGTCGTTCATCATGGTTTGAGCTTCTTCGGTCGTTAGTTCGCCTCTAGCCACTAGTTCGTCAACCAGCTTTTGAGCCTGTCCACGCAAATCACCAAACGCGCCACCCGCCTTTTCCCCGGCATAGGAAGCCACGCCAACGCCTAGGTAGAAAGCCTTTTGTACTAAGTCGCCAAAGCCTGCCATAGATATTCGCCTCGCTGAATCTAAGAGAGTGGTTTTAAGAATTAGGTATCTCTAGGATAGATAGCCATTCATCAAATAACCACCGCTTAAACCGTCCTAAAAGGTAAGCAAATCCGAATACATGCTTTTTTAGGGCTGATCCCAAGCCTGTTTAAAATAGAAGAGGCCCGAAGTCCGCGCCTATCACAAGCATCCCGTATTGCTGCTACCTTCCGGTCCTGACAAGATTTGGGCGTTGTAATTGCGCGGGTCCGAGCCATATACACAATAGCATCTCTCTTACCTAGGCTGACAAGTATCGGAGCGATGGTCTGCTGGTGGATGGAAAGTTGGCTTTAGACGCGGCGCTATCTCAGGCATCTCTTATACATCGTCTACCAGTAGAATCTGGCTTGCCGATAGCGTCAGCTCGGGGAACTCAGCAGAGACTATTCGACTGTCGCCACGAAATGTACTCTCTTGATAAGCGCTGTCTGTCAGCGATAGTACCACCACGCTTTCAGCTATCGGATCAATTATCCAGTACTCAGGAATGCCGCGCTGCTCGTATTCTTTGCGCTTGTCTACATAGTCTCTTCGGTAGGAACTCTTGTCTTTCTGGCTATTAGAAGCAACTTCTACGACTAGTCTGGGTACTGGCTGATCAAGCCGTAGCAACCGATCTTGCAAAGTGGCAGTGGAAGACTTTTCAGAATGAACAATCAAATCTGGTTTGCGAGCAGTGGCCCGTTTTGATTGCATTTCAATTGTGTGGCCAGCCGCAAGACAGTAGGGAGATACGCCTAGTTGAAAAAAGCGTATGATCAGAAAAGTCACGATCGTCGTGTTGATCGGCATTTCGTCTGCCATGTTTACTAGCACTCCATCCACGAGTTCGTAGTCATGAGAGTCAGTGCCATCGTCGTAGTCTAGATATTCTTCTATAGTGAGGAGTCTGTTTTTTGCGATGACCATGCTTAAAGTGCCTGCTGCCTAATTGTGTAAGTTCTACCTGCGCTAGTAACCGTGCAAATTTGGTGAGTGCATCTCGTTTTCTATCTTAATCAATTTGGCTAAACGACGGTTGACGCAAGAGTGTTGGGAGCGGCTACCCGTTGACTGTTTTAAAGTTGAGCTGCGATCGCTCGAACACCAAACGATTCACTAGAGAAACCACGTCTTGGGTAGAGGTACTGGCCGCATGTTCGCTTAAGACTATCAGCAGGTAAGGATGAATGCCTTCTGCTTCTACATAGGCGGCGCTATGGCTGATCTGAGCCTCGGTAGTCGCTATCTGCCAAACATCAGCGGGCGAGGGCAAACCACTATCGGTCGAGTCTGTTGGAGTTTTTTCTGTTTGGGCTTTGAGTAATTGCATCATCGATTGCGATCGCCTGCTGGTGACTGACACGCCACCAATGATGCTGTGCAGCAGCCGTGTGATCGCCTCGGCGGTGAGCTGATTGCGATTGTCGAATGTCTCACCAAAGAACAGAAGCTCTCTACCGTAGGGGCCTTCGTGCCAAGTTTTCTGATTGATGTTGATAGAGCGGAGCTCCAGCCAGCCTAGCTGTGAGAAGTAGCGATTGACGATGTTGCGCTGATACTGCCAGGTTGTCATCGGGCCTTCAGGCAGGGCCGGACCGCTAGAGACGCCAGCAAGGATATCAACTAGGTAGCTAGCCGCATCGTGACTATTTTGCTGAATCATGTTGGCGATCGCGCGTTCGGTATCGGCGGCGGGCTGCACCATACCTTGCTCTAGCCAGACGTGAATAGCCACGAGGTAGAACAGATGCGCCAGGTTGCCAGGATCGATGAGTTCTACCCCTCGATAGCTAGCGCCTTCAGGCTGATACTGCCAGAAGTCTTCGGCGCTAAGAGCCCCACCTGTATTCATCCGATAGGGTGGCGCGTAGGTAATCCAGGTGATAGCGATCTGGTTTTGAGCGAGATCGGGGTAGGTATCCCAGACGGTATCAAGAACTTGGTCAAGCTGGGTTTGAAGCGAGGCAGTAGGCGCAAAAAATTTGGCAGGCATGTTCGTCATTCACACTTCATCAGTCCAATCGAAGTCTAGATCTTCGCTTTTGCCTGCATGCACCAAAGCCAGCTTCTCGTATTTTTTAGCATGTTCGATCAGCTCTGCCGCCTCTGCTGCCGAGACGGGGCGACGGACTTTGCCAGGCACACCGACAACCAGCGATCGCGGCGGCACATCTTTACTGAAGACCGCACCCGCCCCCACAATGCTGCCAC
>NZ_JADEXO010000226.1 GCF_015207105.1 cf. Phormidesmis sp. LEGE 11477 | reverse complement strand
GATCGGGGATTTGGCTGGGGAGGTAAGTGATACGGCCTTTTGTTTTAGTCGGGGTGATCTGATTGCCAGCGGTAGCGATGGGGGCGATCGCGTCGTTGCAGATATCGAAGCGTTTGCCTTCAAAGTGATTGTTGCCCAGATCTTGCGGGTGGCCGATGTCGGGTTTAGCCTGGTCGCGAGTCCACAGACCGACTTGCTGACTGCCAATCGCCTGATTTTGCCGCAGGACGGGCCTAGAAAAATCAAGCACGAGCAGGGCAGTACGATTGCTGTTGAACTGGTTGTTGATGATTAAAGGGGCAGACTGGGCGCGGGTGGTGATGGCTTCGCCACTGTTGGTGAAGCGGTTTTGGCGGATTTCGGCTCTGGCCCGATCTACGAGGGCGATCGCGGTTTCGCCGTTTCGGTCGAATTCGTTTTCGGAAAAGAAGGGGCGAGCGCTGTCAGTAATCAGCGCCCCGTGCTGCTGGCAGTTGTTGATTCGATTTTTAATGATAAGGGGAGTGCCAGTTGGAATGACTAGACCTGTGCCTTGAGGATTGGTCAGGGTGAGGCCGCGAAGCTGAGCGCCATCTTGTAGAACGACGGCCACATTTCTAGAAGGCGTATTGCTAGAGGATGCATTTCTAGCGGGTGCCGGCTGATAGCTGCCGCCGCCGCGAATGATCACAGCGGGCGCTGAGTCGCCAGCGAGGGTGACGCCAGCCGGAACGATTAGGGGAAATTGTTCGTCATTGTAGGTGCCAGGCGCAAGCTGAATGATGCTGCCAGTCACGGCCTTTGTCAAAGCGGCGGTAACGGTTTTCAACGGGAATTGGGCAGTGCCTCTTTGGCTATTTTGTCCGGTAGGGCTGACATATATAACTGACATGGCGGCAATCTCTCTCACCCCGTTCACTATCACAGTAGAATATAAGCGTTCAAGAATAGCGTTCAAGAGAATCCCAAACAAGCAAACCAGGTCACCAAACTAGGTAACCAAACCAGACGAGCAGAAAATTCTATGGCTGAGTGGCTAGAGCACAGCGTGCATGTAGAGGTAGATCGACCGATTGAAGCGGTATGGGCGCTGTGGTCAGATATTGCTCAAATGCCAAACTGGATGAAGTGGATCAGCTCTGTCGAAGTGCTAGAAGAAGATCCGGCGCTATCGAGATGGAAGCTGGAGACGACCGGGCTTTCTTTTTCGTGGATGTCGCGCCTGGTAAAAGTGGTGCCTAAGCAGGTGATTCAGTGGGAGTCGGTGGACGGCTTGCCCAATCGAGGGGCGATTCGGTTCTATGGACACAAGAATGGCAAAAGCACGGTGAAGATGAGTATTTCCTACGCGCTGCCGTCGATTTTGGCACGGATGATGATGAGCAGCTCGTTTGTGGATCGAGTGGTCACCTCGACGCTGCAAGCCGATTTAGATCGCTTTAGAGAGTACGCGCTGGCGCATACTGATCAAACGGTCACTGTAGAAAGTTGACGCTGGCCGTGGTGGATTTGGCGACAGCTAGAGAGCAGCTGCGATCGCATCATCTCAGCCATTTGTTTATTCAAGTTCTCGGCTGGTCTGCCCCGCGCGCTTTTACCGACCGGATCACGTCTTTAGGTCAGTGCTGTGTGCCGATTGCCGAACGCGATCGCTCCTCAGGGGTGCAGACGGCTTGGCAGGTAGTCTTACCCGAGAAAACTCGCTTTACCCCAACGCTACGCGCTCAGCTCTACGCGGCGATTTGCACTCATGAGACGCTGACGGCAGAAGTCGTCAACACATCAGCAGACGCTGCTGATGACACTGCTGGAGAGGCTGCTAAAAACTCACCTTTGTTGATTATCGTAGCGGCCCAGAAGACTCAGAGCCTGTGGTGTTCGTCTGCGTTTGAAAGCGCTTTGTACGTAGTGAGTCAGCCGATGGCGCTGTGGGACTATCGGCTACAGCGGCTAGCAGCGGGCGGCGGACTGTTTCCAACTGTTGAACCAGAGCCGCAGGGGTGCGATCGCTTTGAACAACTGCTGACTCAGCTTAGCGAAGGCGTGAACGGCATTGAAGATATCGTCCATAAAAGAACCTATGCAGCGCTGACGCTACGGCGGCTAATGTTAATTCAACAAATTCAGCAAAAAGGCTGGCTAGCGGGCGATACCTGGTATCTACAGTCTCGGTTTAGCGCCTTTATACAGCGAGGTGAGAGAGTCTTCTTTAAATCTTGTTTGCAGCCGCTCTATCAAAGTTTATCTTTGCCAGAAATCGAGCGACCGATTGCGCTACAAACAACAATTGGCAAAGTGCCTTTCTTGGGTAGTTTGTTTGATACGCATTGGTTAGAGGCGGCGTATGCTGATATCTCGATTGAGGATACGGCTCTAGAAGAAGGACTGGGCTGGCTGAGTGAGCAGGCCAGTGCCGATGGATTCAATCCTTGGATGGGCGGCGCGTTGGCGTATTGGCTAGCGCGATCTGTGGGGGGAACAGGTGCGAGAAAAGTATCGAGTCGGGCGGTGGGCGATCGCATCCTAGATGCCCTGATTCAACAGCGACTAGAACAAACGCTATCCTCTAGTTTGCAGAAATCTTCTTCGCAAGTAGAACTGTTAGCTGACAATTCCAAAGCGCAGACACTCAACGATCGACTCTTCAACGCGGACGCCCGGCTGTGTCGTCGCCTGATCCAAGAGATTTTACCCGCGCTGCGAGTCCTCGATCCAGCCTGCGGCAGCGGCGATCTGCTCGTGGCCTTTCACCAGCGGTTGACTGAGATATTCAGCATATTAACGGGCTATATTCAACAGACCCAAGACGCCCAGCTAAAGATATGGCGCTCTGGCCTAGTAGACATGCCAGAAGACCTGTCTCTTATACACATCTGACGCTGCCGACGATAAGG
>NZ_JADEXO010000119.1 GCF_015207105.1 cf. Phormidesmis sp. LEGE 11477 | reverse complement strand
GTCAATAAGCATAAATACTCGTGACCAAAGACTTGGGGCCAGGGACTTGTGACCAAAGACTTGTGACCAAAGACTTGTGACTAAATACTTCTAGCCAAATACTTTCGGCACAGCTCTTCTAGGCTGGTGATGCGGTAGTCGGCATGGGCCTTAAATGGAAAGCTACCCTGTGGATCTAGATAGACAGTAGCCGTGTTGGCGTTGCGTCCGGTGAGCAAATCAAATCTGTGATCGCCAACCATAACAGCACTTTCGGGTTCAGTGGACCAGCGAGCGAGCAGGTTGAAAATGCCATCAGGTTGGGGTTTGGGCAAACAGCAGCTCCGGCCCAAAATATCATCGGCGCAAAAGAAGTCGGCTAGGCCGCAAGCTGCGAGGGTGATGTGGGCGATATCTTTGGTATTGCGAGTGAGAATACCTATCTGTTTACCTTGCGACTTGAGGGTGCCAAGCAGTCTTTTGGCACCGGGCTGAGCGGTGGCCTGATGAGCGATGTCTGTCTCGATTTCGGTTAGCTGCCGATTGCATTGGGCAAGTGCATCGGGTGGGAGTTGTTCTAGAGCTTCTAGTATGGGCTGGTTGGGGGGAAGCCCAAGAGCGCGGCTGATGGCAGGAAAGTCGTGGAGGCTCTCGGTCAAGGTGCCGTCCATATCGAAGATCCAGGCGGTGCGGGTGTGGAGCATAGAGAAAGTCAAGAAAGGAAATGCTATAGGGCGGTTTGTTATTCGTTCATGCTGACTTCATCGTCTAAGATCTTGAGAGCTTACTCAGACCTACGCAATAAACATGACTACGATCAACGATAACTATCTCAAACTGAAGGCGGGCTATCTATTTCCTGAGATTGGCCGCCGGGTGCGGGCATTTACGGAGCTAAATCCCGATGCACCTGTGATTAAGCTAGGCATTGGGGATGTGACTGAGCCACTACCGGAAGCCTGTCGGACGGCGATGATTACAGCCGTCAATGAGATGGGCGATCGCGCGTCGTTTCGGGGGTATGGGCCTGAGCAGGGCTATCCGTGGCTAAGAGAGGCGATCGCTAAAAATGATTTTCAGGCCCGTGGCTGCGATATTGACGCCACGGAAATCTTTATCTCTGATGGGTCTAAGTGCGACTGCGGCAACATTCTAGACATCTTTGGCGATGACAACAGTATTGCCGTGACCGATCCGGTTTATCCAGTCTATGTAGATACCAACGTCATGGCGGGTCATACAGGCGAGGCTGACGACAGCGGTAAATATGCAGGCATCACCTATTTACCAATCAGCGCTGACAATGATTTTGTTGCCGACATTCCTTCAGGCAAAGTCGATTTGATCTATCTGTGTTCGCCCAATAATCCGACTGGCGCAACCATGACGAAAGGGCAGCTCCAAGCCTGGGTGGACTATGCCAAAGCAAACGGCTCAATCATTTTGTTTGACGCTGCCTATGAGTCATTTATTACCGATGATTCAATTCCGCATTCGATCTATGAAATTGAAGGCGCGCGTGAGTGCGCGATTGAGTTTCGCTCTTTTTCTAAGAATGCAGGCTTTACCGGCACTCGCTGCGCGCTGACAGTGGTGCCAAAGTCTTTGAAAGGCAAGGCCAAAGATGGATCAGACGTGGAGATCTGGGGACTGTGGAATCGCCGCCAGTCAACGAAGTTTAATGGCGTATCTTATGTAGTGCAGCGGGCCGCAGAAGCCATTTATTCTGAGGCTGGGCAGCAGCAAACCAAGGAGCTGGTCAGCTTTTATCTAGAGAATGCCAGGATTGTGCGTGAGCAGCTAACCGCCGCCGGCATTCAGGTTTATGGCGGCGTGAACGCACCCTATGTCTGGGTCAAGACGCCTAGCGGGCTCACTAGCTGGGACTTTTTCGACAAGCTGCTCAATGCCTGCAATATTGTGGGCACGCCTGGCTCGGGCTTTGGTGCAGCGGGTGAGGGCTATTTTCGGATCTCAGCTTTTAATAGCCGTGAAAATGTGGAAGAAGCAATGAAACGCATTACTGAGAAGTTCAAGGTCTAGAAGTCAAAGCCAAAGACTCAGAGTCTAGAAGGAATGAACAGGATGAAAGCTATCGAGTTCCTGTACGAAAGGCTGCCAGGCTTTTACGGTCTCTAGGATGGTGCGATAGCCTAAGCTATTGGGATGAATACCGTCTGTGCAAAGGCGATCGCACTGCCACGCCTCACTCTTCTGACTCCATCGCTCAAATAGATCGAGATAGGGGATCTGATGCGCTTCGCATAGCTGACGGGTGATTTGGCTATAGCGCTGCTGCTCGGTGCGGCTGAAATACAAAACGTTAGCGAATGGCATGGCCGCTTCGTTGATAGGCACCATGCCAATAAACAAAACCGGACAGAGCTGTCTAGATTGAGTCAGTAGCTGTTCGAGCGATTGAGCAAAGCTATCTGGATCGCTCACGGGGCGTCCATTCACGCGGCCTGCTCTAGCACAGTCATTGACACCCACTGAAAGCACTAAAAGATCGGGAGTGCGGTGTCTGAGTTCGCCGCGATCGCAAAATTCTCGCTGCAGCCGCTCGGCTACTTGAGCAACACCATTGCCGCGAATGCCTAAGTTGTAGAAAATCGGCCCGGTCTGCTGCGGATCTAAATAGTCTCGTCGCAATCGTTCTACCCAGCCACCCCCTTCACTATCGCCATAGCCGTAGACCAGACTATCCCCCATCACAATTACTTTTTTAGGATGAGTCCTGATCTGGACTTGCGGCTGAGCTGAGATTCTCTGCTTAAGATCAGTCTGAATGGTGTCAGAGTGAACCGGTGGAAGCGTTGCCGCCATAGATGCTACGTCAATAAAACTCGAACTAACCTCACAAGGAATAGCACGAAGCTAAACGGCTTTGCAAATGTTTACATTAAGAGTACCCGCGCACTGAGGCTAAATGCCAGCCCAGTAATGCCAGCTCAGCAGTACTACCTCAGCAATAGCTAAGGATCGAAAATTTAATAAGATGCACATTTTCTGCCGCCCTCACCCCAACCCTCTTCCGAAGGAGAGGGAGCTTGAAGTCCTTCTCCCCCAGGGAGAAGGATTTAGGATGAGGGCCTGCGGTAAGACTTGAAATCAGACAGTTTATTAAATTCTCGTTCCTAAGTGTCAGCCAAGTGTTGCGATACCTTGTCAGCGAGGATATCTGTCCAGTGATCGACGGTGCTAGCATCGGCGGCTTCTACCATCACTCTAATCAAGGGCTCGGTGCCAGAGGCCCTGACGAGGACGCGGCCTTGGTCTCCCATAGCTGATTTTGCCTGAGCGATCGCACTTTGCAAAGCATCGCAGCTCTGCCAGCCGCGCCGGGTATTGGGGCAGTCAACTCGAACGTTCTTCAATCTTTGTGGATAGGTTTCAAAGCTTTGAGCGACCAGATCAGGCAGTGAACAATCCGCCTGCTTGAGCAAATCTGCTAGGTGCAGCGCTGTCAAAATGCCGTCACCCGTCCAGCTATAGTGATGGCACAAAATATGGCCTGACTGCTCACCGCCTAGCATTGCGCCCTGGGTAATCATCTCAGCGTGAACGTGCTGATCGCCTACCTTCGTGCGAACCAAGGTACCGCCCTGCTGTTGCCAAGCTCGCCCAAACCCGAGATTAGCCATCACCGTAGAGATAATGGTGTTGTTTGGCAGCTTGCCAGCCTGCTGGAGCATCTGGCCCCAAAAATAGAGAATATAGTCGCCGTCGATTACCCGCCCTTGTGCGTCTACTGCCATGACGCGATCGGCATCGCCATCGAAGGCAAAGCCAATGTCAGCTTCTAGGTCGGCAACGGCGGTCTTAAGGCTACCTAGATGCGTCGAGCCACAGTCTACGTTGATGCGATCGCCATCTGGCAACCCGTGCAAAATCACGACGTCAGCGCCTGTCGATTCAAAGACCTGTTTGGCAACGCGAGTCGCTGCGCCCCAAGCGAGATCTAGCACAATCCGCATACCGTGAAGATTGGGATGTGGCTGGAATGGCTGATGCAAAAAATCAATGTAGCGATCGATTAGATCGGGGCGCTGATAGGTTCGACCCCACTGCATATTCGTCGGTATGTCGGTCGTTGCATACTGGCCAATAGCGTCAGCTGTAGAAAGGCTGTGAGCGCGGATGGCGGATTCAATCTGTTGTTGAATAGTGCTCGACAGCTTAGTACCCGCAGAGTTGAAAAACTTGATGCCGTTGTCTTCTGGTGGATTGTGGCTAGCAGAAATCATAATGCCGCCCGCATTCCCGGTGGCGATATGAGCGACAGCAGCCGTTGGACAGAGCCCCAAATTCCAAACTTCTAAACCGGCTGTGGTCAGCCCGGCGGCTAGGCCAGAAGAGAGCATATCGCTAGAGTTGCGAGAGTCTTGGCCCAGAATGATCGGACCTGTCTGACCCTGAGCACGAAGCACCTGACCTGCCCAAAAACCGACTTGAGTAGCTAGCGGTGCGGTTAGCAGTGTGCCTGCCTGTCCACGAATACCGTCGGTGCCAAATAGGGGAGTATCGGGCAGCGCTGGCTGAATGCTACATCGATCGGCAGGCACAGACTGAAAGTTTTGCTGGCTGGCTATCTGGTAACTGCCTAGCCTATGAGCATCTGGCTGTTCTCCTAAGTTTGGTTCTTCTAGGTTTGGTTCTCCCCAGTTTGGTTCTCCTAGTCTTGGTTCTACCGCGATTTGTTCTACCGAGATCTGTTTTGCTGAGGATGGATGCGTGGCAATTGGACGCTGGGTTGGCGGCTTGCGATCGCTTGGGTTTCCTTTAATTGGAGAACTCACCATACTTTTAAACTCCTACAATACAAAACAGACGGTTATTAAAATCACCAAGCATCCCTGCGGATGCTACCTAAGTGTGGAGAATATCACCTTAAACTTAAGATTTGTGACCAATGTGTCAATTTCGGTCAATTGGTTGACCGGTTGATACTGCTAACAGTACTGACCCTCATGGCTCTAAAGGCCCAATCATCTAGGGCCCAACCATCAAAACCAGTTGAATCAAAAACCACTCAGACTATGCCCCTCTGCTTAGGCAGAATTTCGCACAGTATCAATTAAGTTGTCTCTATAGCCTGAAATTTCCTAGCTTCTTATGCGATATCCCATTCAGTTTCAGAAGGGCATAGACGAATTTAACAGCGGCCAGTTCTACGCCTGTCACGATACGTTAGAGGCCATTTGGATAGAGGCTGAGACAATAGAGAAGCCTTTCTATCAAGGCATTTTGCAGATAGCAGTAGCTTTTTACCATCTAGGCAATCTCAACTGGAGAGGGGGCGCGATCTTGCTCGGAGAAGGGGTCAATCGACTGCGTAAATTTGAGCCTGAGCATGAAAGTGTGGACGTCGAAACGCTAGTAGACCAGGCGGCAGAGTGGCTATCGCTAGTACAGACAACGGGCGAAACCGGACTCGATGAATTGATGCAGCATCCGCCCTTCCCGTTCCCCCAGGTGCATCAGAATGCGTCAGAATTCTAATGCGCCAGGATTCTAGGCTTAGCGAGTCAAAAAGTCTAGATAGAGTCAGAAGGTAAGTTAGATCTCTAAGGTAGATGAGATCTCTAAATAAGAGCAGGTTTAGCCGTAAGGTATGAATAGTGGCATTATCTGTACTGTTGAAATAGCCAATTTTCTCTAGTATGGCTTTAGACGTCCCGCTGCTTTGTCCGCGTTTGACGCTTAAATCGACCTTTCTTTAACCCAACGCATGCTGCATCGGCGATCGCACTCCATTCCTCACTCTCAGATTGCGCTTTCTACCCCCCCGGTTAGACGTAGACTCGCCCAAGCAGCTTGTGGATGCATGATGGCGCTGGCCTTGCCGCTGGTAATGACGGCGCTGCCGCCTCAGGTTCTGCCAAAAACGCTGTCAGATACGGTCATCAAAGCAACGGCTCAGACGGCTGGAAACGCACTGCAGATGAGAGCGGCTCGGGTAGAGGCCAATTCCAACACAGGGGTGGTGACCGCTATTGGCAATGTTCAGATTGACTATCCTAGTCGGCAGATTTTTGCAACGGCGGCGCAGGCTCAGTACTATAGTCGCGATCAGCGGATCGTCCTTAGCGGCAATGTAGATGTGGAGCAAGAGGGCAATACCTTACGGGCCGAAACCGTCACCTATCTAGTTGCCGAAGGCCGATTTGTCGCGACCCCTGGCGCAAACGCTCAGGTAGAGGCAGTCTATCTGCTGCCAGACGAGTCTGGGCCTGCTAGCTCTGGGGAAGCCTCTACCCCAGCACCCATTTCGATTCCAACACCGCCGGACGAGCTGCCCTCTGAGCTGGGGCCAATCGATTTCTGAATGGATTTTCTCAGTTAATCTAGAGCGGATGGCTCTAGGCTTGATTCTATAGACATGGTCTACTTGTCACTTCTATGCCAATCCAGTTAGCGAGGTCTCTTTTTTGAAACTCGTGCTTACAAATGTTCAAAAAACATACGGCAGGCGCACAGTTGTCAAAGGGGTGAGTCTATCCGTTGCTCAAGGCGAGATTGTGGGGCTGCTAGGACCCAACGGCGCAGGTAAGACAACGACTTTTTATATGGCGACTGGGCTGGTGCAGCCGGATATTGGTCAGGTGTCGCTAGATCAGCAAGATATTACTGGCTTGCAGATGTACAAGCGGGCGCGGTTGGGAATTGGCTATCTGGCGCAAGAAGCGAGCATTTTTCGGAATCTAAGCGTGCAGGACAATTTGCTGCTGGTGATGGAGCAGACAAATGTGCCCCACCATCTACGCCGCGAAAAGCTAGCTAGGCTGCTGAAGGACTTTCGATTAGAGAAGGTGGCCGATTCTTTGGGGATTCAGGTCAGTGGGGGTGAAAGGCGAAGAACGGAGCTGGCCCGAGCGCTGGCGGCGGGGTTAGAAGGCCCAAAGTTTTTGTTTTTGGATGAGCCGTTTGCTGGGGTCGATCCGATTGCGGTCTCTGAAATTCAAACGATTGTGGCAGAGCTGCGCGATCGCAATATGGGTATTCTCATCACCGATCACAATGTCCGCGAAACGCTACAGATCATCGACCGGGCCTACATCATGAGCGAGGGTGAGATCTTGGCCTCAGGCAGCGCCGACGACCTTTCGGACAATCCTCTTGTGCGGCAATACTATCTAGGTGAAGGTTTCAAACTGTGACTTCTCCCCAATCCATCACCTCTTCGACCTTGACCCAGAGGCTCGCTAGCTGGCTACCGAGTATCACGATCATGGATCGCTACATCGCCAAGGAGCTGACCCTGCCGTTTCTTTTTGGCGTCGGCGCGTTTTCTTCGATCGCGGTCTCTATTGGAGCGCTGTTTGAGCTGATTCGTAAAGTCGCTGAGGCCGGGCTACCAGCAACGCTAGCCTTTGAGATTTTTCTGTTGAGCCTGCCGACATTCACCGTGTTGGCTTTCCCCATGTCGACGCTGTTGGCCACGATGATGACCTACAGTCGGCTGTCGAGTGACAGTGAGCTGATCGCAATGCGAGGGTGCGGGGTCAGCATTAACCGCATCGTCATTCCAGCGGTGCTCTTGAGCCTGCTAGTGACCGGATTAAGCTTTGCTGTCAATGAGGTAATCGCACCCGCCAGTACAGAGCGAGCGGCTGTTTTGTTAGCTAGGGCGCTAAACAATGAGAAGCCACCGTTTAGAGAAGGCAATATTGTATTTCAACAGCAAGAGCCTGCTGCCGACGGCTCTGGGGATGAGCTAGTTCGGTTCTTCTATGCGCGCAATTTCGATGGAACGACGATGCGCGACATTACAGTGGTGGATTTCTCTCAAGAGGATTCGGAAGACGGCCTGAAGCAAATTGTCAGCGCGGACGCCGCGACCTGGGACTTTACTAAAAACCTGTGGGAATTTACCAACGGAACTATCTACGCCGTATCGCCTAACGGATCTTTTCGGCAGATTATTCGATTCGACAAGCAGGATTTACAGCTGCCTAGAACACCGCTAGATCTGGCCAATCGCCGGAAAAAGCAAGAAGAGATGAACATCGCTGAAACGAAGGAATATCTAGCGATCCTGCGGCAAACAGGCGATGAAAGGGCAGTACGCAAGCTCGCCGTGGCAATCCAAAGAAAGTACGCAATTCCTTTTGCCTGCGTTGTCTTTGGCCTGGTGGGTTCGGCAGTGGGAGTACGGCCACAGCGCACTGGCAAGGCGACTAGCTTTGGCGTCAGTGTGGTGATTATCTTTGGCTATTACCTGCTGAGCTTTATCACCTCAGCGATGGGAGAATCGGGGGTGATTACGCCGTTTCTAGCTGGCTGGATTCCTCTATTCATAGGGCTAGGCGCGGGGCTGTTGCTCTTGGGTCAAGCTTCTCGTCAGTAATTAGTAACAAGCTTCTCGTCAGTAATTGGAATAGTCACAGACTAGCTGTGACTAACTCCTTCGGAGACACTCCGCGTTGGCTTTGCCTCGCCCTTGGCGTTACGACTCCGCTCAGTCAGCGGTATAGCAAAGCGCGGATGCATTCGCACTTTGCTATGCACTTTGCCTGCTACTACATAAAGGTTTCAGCCGTTAATAGTGTACGAAGCAAAGTGCGGAGAGCTATAGAAGCTGTTCTGAACCCCCTACTTTTCCCGACCGCCCTCTGGACTAAACTCGTCGGCAATGGCTAGAGCGTAGGCTGAATTCTCCAGGGACGGAATCCGGCACGAATGCACTGATCTAGAGCGGTGTCGACGGTAGCGTCGGTGGCGTCGGTAATGTCTACCACGCAACTGCTGTAGCGTTCTGGCAGCAGGCTACGACCGCAGTTTTCTAAAACTTTGGTGGAGGGAGTTTCTAAGAGGCTGTCGTGGATGCCGATGGTGCAGTTGGCGACTGCGACAGGGCGGCGCGATCGCCCACAAACAAGCAGCGCACTTTCTGCCGTCAGCCCGGTAAATTCGCTAACATCTACTACGCAAGCACCTAACGCATCAGGATAGCGAGCAGACGCACAAGCGGCGATCGCACTCTCCTGAGAGATACCAGCATCGACCATTCCCGCTGTACAGCCAAAGTAGTCTGGCGCTGCCATCGCTGAGCTTGCACCCAAGAGCACTAGGCCGAACGAAACCATGCCAAACGAGACCGCACCAAATGCAGACGCCGCCGCGACTCTAGCGCCAGCTCTGATATCTGTTTTGGCTTTGGTCTCAGTCAAAACAGAGGGAGAATTACTAGCTGATAAGTCAGGCGTCAAAAAAGATTTCATTGGGCGTCTCGTTGCTTTTGTTCGCTCTAATCTAATCTACAGTGAATAAAGCGAAGATGACCGATTACGTACATGCAGGTTTAAAGAGAGGATTTGATATGCACCTGAGCGAAATTACGCATCCTAACCAGTTGCATGGTCTGCCCGTGAGCCAGTTAGAAGATATCGCGAGACAGATCCGGGACAAACATTTGCAGACTATCGCTGCCAGCGGCGGCCATCTAGGACCTGGACTGGGCGTAGTCGAATTGACATTAGGACTGTATCAAACGCTCGATCTTGACCGGGACAAAGTGGTCTGGGACGTTGGCCATCAGGCGTATCCCCACAAGCTAATAACAGGTCGCTACAAAAACTTTCACACGCTTAGGCAGCAGCATGGCGTAGCGGGCTATCTAAAGCGGACAGAAAGTAAATTTGATCACTTCGGTGCAGGTCATGCCTCGACCAGCATTTCAGCAGCGCTAGGAATGGCGATCGCTCGCGATCTCAAAGGCGAAGACTTCAAAGTCGCAGCCATTATTGGCGATGGTGCGCTGACCGGTGGCATGGCCCTAGAGGCGATCAACCACGCTGGGCATCTGCCTAAAACCAACCTTGTAGTCGTCTTGAATGACAATGAGATGTCGATTTCGCCCAACGTCGGCGCTATCCCTCGCTATCTCAACAAAATGCGCCTAAGCCCGCCGATGCAGTTCTTGAGCGACAATCTCGAAGAACAGTTCAAGCAGCTGCCGTTTGGCGAGACGCTCACCCCAGAGCTGAGCCGGGTAAAAGAAGGCATGAAGCGACTAGCCGTTCCCAAGGTCGGCGCTGTATTCGAAGAGCTAGGTTTTACCTATATGGGGCCAGTCGATGGCCACAACCTGACAGAACTGATCAGCGCGTTCAAAGAGGCGCATAAGCACGGTGGCCCCATCCTGGTTCATGTGGTTACTACCAAAGGCAAGGGCTATGAAATTGCGGAAAAAGATCAGGTAGGCTACCACGCTCAATCGCCGTTTGATCTAGAAACGGGGCTGAAGATTCCAGCAAACAAGCCAAAGCCACCGGGCTATTCCAAAGTCTTTGCAGAGACGCTGATCACTCTGGCTGAAAAAGACCCGTCCATTATCGGCATCACTGCTGCGATGGCCATAGGTACACGCCTAGATCTGCTTCAGGCCAAACTACCCAAGCAGTATATCGACGTAGGCATCGCTGAACAGCACGCCGTCACCCTAGCAGCAGGTCTAGCCTGTGAAGGCATGAAGCCCGTGCCAGTGATCTATTCCACTTTCTTGCAAAGAGCCTATGATCAAATCGTGCATGATATCTGCATTCAAAAGCTGCCGGTGTTTTTGGCGCTAGATCGAGCAGGGATTGTCGGCGTCGATGGCCCCACCCACCAAGGCATGTACGACATTGCCTATCTGCGGTGCATTCCTAATATTGTGCTGATGGCCCCTAAAGATGAAGCTGAATTGCAGCGAATGGTCGTCACAGGTGTGGAATATAGCGGCCCAATTGCAGTGCGCTTCCCACGGGGCAGTGGCTATGGCGTACCGCTGATGGAATCTGGTTGGGAAACGTTACCAATTGGCAAGGCGGAGGTGCTGCGGCAAGGGGATGATGTGATGATAGTAGGCTATGGATCGATGGTGTATCCAGCGATGCAGACCGCTGAAATTTTGAGCGAGCACGGCGTCGAGGCAACGGTGATCAATGCTCGCTTTGCCAAGCCGCTAGATACCGATCTGATGCTGCCGCTAGCTGAACAGATTGGCCGGGTGGTGACCATGGAAGATGGCTGTATTAAGGGTGGCTTTGGCTCGGCGCTAGCAGAAGAGCTGATAGACGCGGAGCTGAGCGTGAAGCTACTGCGTTTGGGTGTGCCCGATCGGCTAGTTGATCACGCCTCGCCCGATCAGTCTAAGGCGGAGCTAGGTCTAATGCCGGCGCAAATGGCAGAGCGCGTACTCGAAAAGTTCGATCTAGGCGAGATCACCCTGGAGATAGCTGAGAAAGTCTAGCTCAGGCATGTCGCCCATGCAAAAGCTACCCTGGCTCTGAATGCGGGGTAGCTTTTGACTTTTTCTTTTGATTCAGCTTTTGATAGAGCCAGACAATCTGCCGAATCAGCTGGCCTAGCAGACGACCGAGCGAATCATTTTGGCTATTGCCTTTGGAGAGATCTACTAAGATGCAGCCTGATCCAGCTATCAGCCCGATCGAGCCGAGAGTAAAGAGAATTAGGGAAGCAACGATCAAGCTGTTGACGTTGAAGAGCGATCGCAAGCTTAGGCACAATAGACTAATCCCAAAGACTATCAGCGCGGCATGTAGCATGAGCATGCCGATGTGACTCCATTGATACTGATGATTGAGCTGTAGTCGGTATTCTCTGACCCGCTTAAGATCGGCTTTGATATCAGCTTTGAGGCTGTCGGCCTTAGCAGGATCTAACTTAGTAAGATCTGAAGTGATATCGAGCTTATTAGGGGAGTGGGTAAGTCTTTGATAGCGCGACTTTACTCGATGCATCTGTTGCAAAAGCGTGTTTTGCCGTAGCCACGCCCCGCCTAGCAACCCGGCTGAGAGTAGCATCATCAGAGCCGAGTTTAAAATGAGCAAGATGAGCTGATTAGTCTGTTCGATACTCATAGGTCAAAGGATACGCATAGCACAAAAAAGGACAGGCCATCGAACAAACGCATTCACTCGACGGCGCGGCATACAGCGCTGTTCTAGAAGAAGTAGAAACTACTGCCTGATAGCGAGCGCTGTATGACCCCAAAATAATAGTTCAAATGTACTCAATTATTTTTATAAGCACAAGTGTATTGATCGCAGCTTTGAATTTCGCAACCACAATGTTTTGATAAGGAAGTATCTTGCGACCTAGCCTATGGCTTTTCAATCTAAGCGATCGCGCATTTTTCTATTTTTTGCCATTGGCTTCGGTATGGCGTTACTGGCTTCGTTGCTAAAGAGTGCGATCGCCTGGATAGCCGACATCTATGTCTACTCTCTGCCTTGGGTTGGGGGCTTTTTGCGTAGCGTCGAGCTCGCCGAACTCTCCAATCTGTTAGCCTTTGCCCTGCTGGGCATCGGGATTGGCTCTGCCAGCTACTTTCTCCCCCGGCGCTGGAACCATAAAGCCAAGCTTGCACTGCTCATTTTCTTGAGCCCCTTTGTCTTTAGCGCCAGCTATCTAACTCAGCAAAACCTGTGGATCAGAAAAGTCGCCGCTCGTAGCAATATGTCCTACCAAGACGCTAGGAATCTGACTAACCGTTTTTTAGAGCGTGAAACCGGAAACGGAGGCTATTTTGGCTACTTCCCTGTCAGTACTCGCCTGGTCGATTTGCCTATTCAGCCAGACATCTTGAACTCTGAGGTCGCTGTCATCCCTGGCGATGTACTCACCGAAGCACTTGATAGCTACGACGATATTGGATCAAATGCTGTGGTCTTTCTCTTCAAGCAGGTCGGCTGGCTGATCCGGTTTATGTACATAATTATGGCCGGGCTAACGGGTCTGATCTACTACTTCAAAGGCTGCGACTGGGCCGAAGACACGCACCAACGCGCTACAGGCAACACGCATCCAACCGCTACGAGAAAACCCAAAGCACCTTGATCTTAGCCAATCTGATCGTCTGGCTTTGACCACCTAGCTAGCGCTTTCAAACATACTCTCTTCAGCCATGTCTTCTTCTGCGATCACTTCAGTCACCCCCACTTTGAGCGTGATGGTATTGGCCGGAGGGCGCAGCAGCCGGATGGGAAAAGACAAAGCACTGCTACCCACGGAAAACGGGCAGCCGCTGCTGCTCAAAACCGTCCAGGTCGCTCAGTCGTTGGCGACAGAAGTCGTTATCGTCACGCCTTGGCCAGAAAGATACCGGGACTCAATTCCAGACAGTGTGACTTTCCTCAAAGAGCCGTCACCAAGCGACCCAGCCGATCTAGAACTCTCAGCGCTAGGACTCTCAGCCGGACCGCTCAATGGGTTTTCCTGTGGATGGCATGCGATCGCCTCGGACTGGTGCCTTCTATTGGCCTGCGACCTACCTTATTTAGACTCTGCGATCATGCAGCGCTGGTGGGCTTGGCTGACATCCTATCTAGATCAAACCTCACATCCAGCTAAAAAAGAACCGGCACCCACGGCCTCGCTAACCCCAGGGCCAAAGGGTTGGGAGCCCTTGTGTGGCTACTATCATCGTCGCTGCATTCCTTCGCTTACCCAACACCTGCAAAGCGGTCAGCATTCTTTTCAATCCTGGCTGTCCAAAATATCGGTTGTGCCTTACCAAGCCGTCCCAGAGCGAATGCTGTTCAACTGCAACACACCCACCGACTGGGTCGCCGTAAACGCGCCCTATTCTACGCCTATCCCTGACCTGTCCGAGATCTGAACGCTCTGTTCTTCCCAATCTCTGTTCTTCTCAAAAAATAGTCAAACAGTCCGTTCCTCTTTCGTACAGACTTGCTCTGATGAAGTGTTGCGAGATATGAGCTTTCTTATCATTGAGACCCAGTCCAAGGTCTAATGCCGTCTCTTTTTGACTGCTGATAATTTGCTAAAGCCTTTTGGATGGGCACTTTGGCTAATATTAAGCTGTGTAATGTTTTTCTCAGGCAAGCCCGTTTGCCTGACCGCGCTCCTCTATGATTGATCCAGAATTATTTGCAGCTGTTTACAAAAGTCTGGAGATTCAAGCGTGGCTCTTCCGTTATTGACCTATCCCCCCAAAAGTCAGAACCAGCGGGTTGAGGGATATACCGTCCAGGGCGACGAGCAGCCCACTATCTACAGTGCTGAAGCTCTCCTTGAGTACAGCGAGATGACTGAGCTGATCAACGCAGCCTATACTCAGATCTTCTTTTACTGCTTCGAGGCAGACAAAGAACCTTTCCTAGAGTCGCAGCTCCGCAATAATCAGATTACCGTCCGCGACTTCATTCGGGGTCTGATGCTGTCAGATACTTTCTTACGTAATTACTACGCCAAGAACAGCAACTACCGCTTTGTAGAACAGTGCATTCAGCGAGCGCTAGGCCGCGATCCTTATAACGAGCGTGAGAAAATTGCCTGGTCTATCAAGATCGGCACCAAAGGCGTCGAGGGCTTCATCGATGAGCTGCTAGACAGCGACGAGTATATGGAGAACTTTGGCTACGATATCGTTCCTTACTATCGTCGTCGAGTACTGCCAGGTCGTGAGATTGGCGAGCGTCCCTTTGATATCAAGTCTCCTCGCTATAATGAGTACTACCGGGGCATTCTGGGCTTCCCTCAGATTTTATGGCAAGAAGAAGTTCGTCGCTTCAAGCCTCAAGAGCAGAAAGCCTCTGCTGGCAATCCTTCTCTGTACTTGGATATGGCCCGCAGCGTCAATCCGCGCCCGGCACAGACACCTCGCGTGAATACTTCTTCTATCAATATTGGCTCAGCCGTGCCCTTCCGTAAGCTAGGCGTTCCTGTCGCTCCTGAGCCCTCTAAGTAGCCAAGCAAAGCCGCTATGCTCTGAGGCTCTGGCTTCTGGATGTAAGGCTTACCAGTCCTTTCCTCAAAAGGTTATAGACCGAGATGGGTTTCTCATCTCGGTTTTTTTTATGTAAGTGACTATTAATCTTACGGATGATGTCCAGATAATTGGCATAATATGCGCGAAATCACTATCACTTTTGAAGTCAAAGGCTGAGGATAATAAGCCTTCTGAAGGGGTTATTCAGAACCGCTAACCGACGAGCTGCTGCTAATTTATTTTGCTTGTCATGGGGATTGGTAGGGCGATCGCATTCCTCGGTTAATCATAGAAGATACGCGAGCCAGTGATATTAACGGGCGGGCCATCGCAATTTTTTGGGCTTTTCACAGATGATCTACAGTACCTATAGGGTTGCACAACCCTCAAACCTGATCAGGATCAACACCCAATTCTCTCAGCTTATCTGCTAGCCGCAGCGCCTTCTCCTCAGCTAGCTCTGCTTTCTCTTCAGCTAGCTCTGCTTTCTCTAACACCTCTTGATAAGTCAAAAAAGGCGCACCATTAGGATGAAATAGCTGTAGCTCGTCGGCAGACATATCAAAACGGATCTTCAGCAGCGGACTCGTCCAGCCCAGTCCAATCTCGGCAATCGGCGTCAGCCCAAATTCGCCTCGCAGAAAACCGCTAAGCTCATGTCGCTCAGTATCGTACAGGTAATACTCTTCGACGTGGTACCGCTCAAAAAACAACAGCTTGGCATCCATCTCGCGCCGGGTATTGCTAGGCGAAAGAATCTCAAAGACGACCTGGGGCGGCATGTTCTCCTCTAACCACTGTTTGTAGGAGAGTCGCTTTCCCTTCGGTCGCCCCAACGCCACCATCACATCAGGCGCTACCGAGATATCAGAGCGGCCTTCGATCGGATACCAAAACAAATCGCCTGCGACAAAAGCGTCTGGGAGCAACCTGTCTAGATTCTGCTGGATCATCACAATCCACCGATACTGCTCTGTATTGCTCGCCATCGGCTGACCGTCATCATCGGGGTAAAAGACTTCTGTCGCCTCAGACTTTTGCAGTTGAGAAACCATTGCCCGCTGCTCCACACGTTTGATAGAGACTACCTCATGCTGATTCATGAATCTATTCTAGATCCTAGCCATTTTTGTAGGGACCGTTGACTCTCGCTACTACGTCTACCAGCAAGCAACCCTTCTACACCGATATGCTCGTCTAGGTCTGGCCATTCTATGGCATAGCCATCCCCTATCAGCTGCCAATTAAGCCGCTCGGCCATAGACGCATGGAGCAAACGTGGATACCACTCTAAGGGAACGCTTAGACCTCGACCATCAGCCAAAGTGACAGACAGGCTATCGTTATCGACTGAAACCACGGCGGCAAGCGGATCAGACTCAAGTACCAAAGTAGTCATGCCATTCCTCCAAGATGGTTTCTTTGTGCTCCTTTATCATCGCGATGATTTTATTAAGCTCATGATCTTTGAAACCTCTATTCTTCTCTAGTTTAATGGGTTCTAACCAGAACTTTGCGATTTGGCGATCGCGAACAACGTGAATATGGACAGGTTCACCTTTGTCAGAACTGAAAAAGATGAACCGATAAGGACCAATATTAAGAACTGTGGGCATGCATCCAGCTTGTTTAGTAACCTATCCGAGCTGGCTAGGTTGTTTGTATACTTCTAGCTAAGGTAGCTCAGTGGTGCCCATGAGGTAGCGATCGCACTCCCTTGCCACGCCGCGCCCTTCATTGATCGCCCACACGACCAGGCTTTGTCCCCGACGACAGTCACCCGCTGCAAACACGCCCGGCTTGTTTGTTGTATATTCCTCATGCTCGGCCTTGATATTGCTGCGCTCAGTTTTCTCTAGACCTAGCGCATCCATCAAAGGAGACTCTGGGCCTAAAAAGCCCATCGCCAACAGCACGAGCTGCGCCGGAATTCTCTTTTCACTACCAGGAACGTGAATCGGCGTAAGGCGGCCATTCTCATCGCGCTCCCACTGCACTTCTACGGTGTGAACCGCAGCGACATTACCGTTACCGTCATCTTCAAACTTGGTAGCTGTCCTCACATAGGCACGTGGATCGTCGCCAAACAGCGCCTTCGCCTCTTCCTGACCGTAGTCTAGGCGATAGATTTTCGGCCACTCTGGCCAGGGATTGCTGGAGGCTCGCATTTCAGGGGGCTTGGGCATGATCTCTAGCTGATTAATGCTCTTACAGCCGTGACGAATAGACGTGCCGACACAATCTGTTCCCGTATCGCCGCCGCCGATAATTACAACATCTTTTCCAGCCGCAGAGATATAGTCGTCACTGGGCTCGCCGTCTAATACCGCTTTGGTATTAGCAGTCAAAAACTCCATAGCAAAGTTGATACCCTGGAGTTCTCTGCCTTCGATAGGAAGATCTCTTGGACGAGTAGATCCAGTACAAACAACAACAGAATCAAAATCGTTCAACAGCTTTTCAGCGGGCAGATCGCTGCCGACTTCTACACCGCAGACAAACGTAATGCCTTCGGCTTCCAAGGTATCCAAACGGCGACGCACGATATCTTGCTTATCCAGCTTCATGTTGGGAATGCCGTAGGTCAGCAGTCCACCAGGGCGATCGGCTCGTTCGTATACGGTGACGGTATGACCCGCTTTGTTGAGCTGATCGGCAGCGGCGAGTCCGGCAGGCCCAGAACCGACGATGGCAACTTTCTTGCCAGTGCGTTTTGCAGGGGGACGTGGCACAATCCAGCCTTCTTCCCAGCCTTTCTCGATGATGGAATATTCAATGTTCTTGATTGTGACTGGCGGGCTAGTGATGCCTAGAACGCAGGAGCCTTCGCAAGGGGCAGGGCAGACGCGGCCCGTGAACTCAGGGAAGTTGTTGGTTTTGTGCAGGCGGTCTAGCGCCTCTTGCCAAAGACCTCGGTAGATTAGGTCATTCCACTCGGGGATAAGGTTGTTGATCGGGCAGCCGCTGGCCATGCCGCTGATTAGTTCACCTGTATGGCAAAAGGGGGTACCGCAGTCCATGCAGCGAGCACCCTGAGTTTGCAGGTTCTCTGCGGGCATGGGGAGATGGAACTCATTCCAATTACGAATACGATCTTGTGGAGAGATTTCGGAGGGTGCTTCGCGCAGGTGTTCGATGAAGCCGGTTGGGTTTCCCATGGGTTTGTTGTTTGGTGGAAGTAGAGGATTGAATATTAAGAGAGAAGGGAATCCCCCTCTCGGGAGGGGCCAGGG
>NZ_JADEXO010000118.1 GCF_015207105.1 cf. Phormidesmis sp. LEGE 11477 | reverse complement strand
GGCGCGCTATACCGACAGTTTGCGCTGACGATTGCTTTTGCGATCGCAATTTCCACTTTCAACGCCCTCACCCTCACCCCCACGCTTTCTGGTCTACTGCTGCGACCCAGAAGAGAGCCGACTGGCTGGCGGGCCAAGCTATTCAACCCGTTTAACGACGGGCTCGACTGGCTGCGTGATCGCTACGGTGATGCCCTCCAAAAGCTAACAAAGCTCAAGCCTTTCGTGATCGCTGCCTTTGTCGCCTCACTGGTATTGACCGCTTGGCTGTATACCACTGTGCCTTCTGCGTTCTTGCCTGACGAAGACCAAGGCTATTTCATCACCATCGTCGGTGGCCCAGAAGGGGTTTCACTCAACTACACCAGTGAAGTGATGGCAGAAGCCGAAGCGATCTTGCTAGAGCAGCCAGAGGTGCGAGCGACTTTTGCAGTTGGGGGCTTTGGCTTTAGCGGCAATACCGCCAACAGTGGCGTCATCTTTACCACGCTAAATCCTTGGGGCGATCGCGATGCCAGCGTCTTTGATATTATCGAGCGGGTCCGGGGTCCGCTGATGAGCAGTACCAAAGCTCGCTTGCTGCCGGTCAACCCGCCTGCCATCCAAGGGCTTAGCAGCTTTGGTGGCTTCGAGTTTCAGCTACAAGACAGGCGCGGCGGGGCCGATCTGGGTGATTTGGTCAATAGCATGGGCGCGATTATGGGCGCTGCTAACCAGAATCCGCAGCTACAAAATGTCTTTAGTACGTATGCGGCCAGTACGCCGCAGATCGCTATCGATGTAAACCGCGATCAGGCCAAAGCCCTCAATGTCAACATCAGCGATATTTTCAGCACGCTGCAGACTAATCTAGGCTCGCGCTATGTGAATGACTTTAATTTACAGGGCCGGACGTACCGAGTGTATGTGCAGGCCGATCAGCAATATCGATCGACCCCAAGCGATATCGACAAGCTGTATGTGCGATCGCAAACCGGTAATCTAGTGCCGATGAGCAATCTGATCTCTACCACCGACACCGCTGGCGCTCAGACAATTAACCACTACAACCTCTTCCGCTCGATCGCCATCAATGGAGCCCCGGCCCCAGGCGTTAGCTCCGGTGCGGCGATCACCGCTATGGAAAACGTCGCCGAACAGGTGCTGCCGGCTGGCTTTGGCTACGAGTGGTCAGGCACCGCGTTAGAAGAAATTGAAGGCGGCAACCAGGCTCCGATTATCTTTGGCCTGGGACTGGTTCTGGTGTTTCTGGTGCTGGCCGCTCAATACGAAAGCTACGTCGACCCGGTGATCATTCTGTTCGCGGTGCCGCTAGCTGTGTTTGGGGCACTGATTGCTCAAACCATTCGAGGCTTGCCGAACGATGTCTACTGTCAAATTGGTCTGGTTATGCTGATCGGCTTAGCCAGTAAAAACTCAATTTTGATCGTAGAATTTGCGAATCAACTTCGCTGTCAGGGCCGCTCAATCACAGAAGCGGCGCTAGAAGCCGCCCAGCAGAGAATGCGGCCAATTTTGATGACGGCGATTTCTACGCTAAGCAGTATCTTTCCGCTGGTGATTGCGACCGGCGCAGGGGCAGGCAGCCGACAGTCACTGGGCACGGCGGTTTTCGGTGGGATGCTGGTCGCCACCTTCCTCAGCCTGTTTATCGTCCCCGTTCTCTATATTGTGATCAAGGGCTTTACCGTTGACAAATCAACCCAAAGAAATGGCAACGGCGACGGAGAATTCTCTGGAACTTTGACGGGTCAGCCCCAGCCTGAACTGCCTGATCTAAATGAGGGAGTTGCGAAGTAGCCAGCGCCGTGACTGCCGCTGTCAGTCTTCATGTACTGTCAGTCTTCATGCGCTGTAAGTCTCCACTGCCAAAAGTTCCGCGCTAGGACTCAAATTGAACGTTTAGCAGCTCTATGAGATCCTCGGGGCCGCCGATCGTGATGAATGCGCTTAGCGGCACCGGTGCTTCTGGCGCAAAGGTGATTGAAAAGCTGTCGGGATCGTTGATGAAGTCTTTCATCTCTTCTACAAATTCAGGGGAGAGAGAGTTTTCGCCGCTGGCGACTTCTTCTTCTAGGCCCGCGATCGCTTCCGCCTTGGCTTCCTCTACGCTGATGCCTTCTGCTGCCGCCGTCGTTTCAAACAGCCTTTTTACAAAAGAATCATCTTCATAAGTAATTTTCGCGCTTTCAAACTGCGCTCCAAACAGAGAGAACGGTAAGCTGTCGATCGTCGCCTGGTTCAGCTCGATGTTGCCTAGCTCCAGGGTCATTTCCATGTCGCCGACCTCGTCAGCGCCGAACTTTAGCTGCTTTAGCGCTATGGTTCTATCGTCCGCTTCATACTCGTATTCAGTGACGATATTAGCGGAGATCTCCTGCCCGTAGCCCAGCTCAGAGAACATGTCAGCATTCTCTCCTAGCGCTGTTTGATCTAGCTCGATGCCTTTGATCGCCATATTCAAGTAGGTCAGGATTTCGTTCTCCTCTTCGTAGCTATACAGGGTCATCTCATCGACTCTAATCGCATCGCCAGAGGCAACGGGTGTAACCACCACATCTTTGAGCGTTGTGCCCCGACCTAGCAAAGAGACATCTACTTTGCGATAGTCGACATCGACATAGTCTGAGACGTCGGCAATGGCTTGATCTATTTCTTTCGCAGCGGACCGAGAGATCCATGCCTTAGCGCCAATGACTAGCGCGATCACGCCCACGACGCCAATGCCTGCGCCTATCCATACTTTCTTATTCATAATCTTTTGAAATAGACTCCTCTAAACAGACTCTATGAAAACCCTTGATAAAAACCAGTCAAAGCGCTGGTCGCTCTACTTACTCACAATATCTACTTGCTCACAATATCTACTTGCTCACAATACCCACTTCCGCACGGTTTGCGTGTGATACCTTCTACCTGCCAAGTTTGCTTGCTAAGTTGGCCTGCACTTCAGCAGGCATCTCAAGCATGAACTAAGATGACGTATCGTCTTTTGACTACTTATTTATTTGTCTGCACTATAGGATGTTATGCAGTTGCCTTTCTCCAAGATCTCCATGCCTGTCTTTATCCCCCAAAAGTCAAGGTTCAAGATAGCTGCGATCGCCAGTCTGACGCTACTAGCCATTGGCTGTAGCCGTTCCATGCCCAGCGCTGAAGGCGGAGCGACACATCGTGCCTCCAGTGCAGACACAGCCAGTACGCAGACGACTGCTCAAGCTGCTGCCTCAGAGGATATGGGATTTACTGACTCAGAAGCGCATTCTCATAAGGGCGTTAACACCAACCATGATGTCTTTCATAGCAAAGCGATCGAAGTGCCTGCTGGAACGCCTGTGCCTGCTGTCACGATTCAGGTCGAAGCAGATCCGGTGCGCGGCTGGAATTTATATGTAGGCACGGCTAATTTCGACTTTACGCCAGAGAAGATTAATCGTGAAAGTAGTCCTACAGAAGGACATGCCCATCTCTATATCAACGACGAACCAATGTATCGTATCTACGGCCCTTGGACGCATCTGCCGGATCTGCCCGGTGGTACCAATGAGATTCGCGTTACGCTCAATGCCAATGGCCACGAGTCGCTCACGACTCAAGGCAACCAGATTGAAGACAGCGTCACTGTTGAAGTTTATGACCCTAGCACCAATTGAATTCGCTGCTTAAATCTGCTTCGCACCCCTTCTGTATCTAGTTTGTATCTAGCATGCCAACTTCCCTAGATCTCTGGTTAACGGCGGCTGTTGGCTTTCTAGGAAGCTTTGGCCACTGTGTGGGTATGTGTGGTCCGGTGGCCACTGCGTTTGCGCTATCTGCTCAGCAGTCGAGCCAATATGCTTCTAACAACGATGCTGCTGAAGATGCGGCGGACGACTGGTCTCGGCAGATAGCGTTTCATCTCTTGCTAAATATAGGCCGACTGTTGAGCTATGCCCTAGTGGGTATGGGAATTGGGGCTTTAGGCTCAGTGCTGTTTGCTGGCGGGCAGATTGCAGGTATTGGTTCTACGCTCAGGCGATTGGTTTCTCTAGCTACAGGCGTTTTGCTCATCTGGTTTGGTCTGACTCAGGCCAGCCCTGGCTTTTTACCGAGCTTGCCATTTTTGCATCCGGCTAGAGCCCAAAAGCTGCATGAGCAGATCAATCAATCGATGGGTCGGGTCGCTCGCTGGCAGCAGGCGATCGCACCGCTTATCCTTGGATTACTTTGGGGCTTGATACCCTGCGGCTTTTTATATACTGGTCAGCTACGAGCTGCCGCTACCCAAAGCCCAGTCGGTGGCGCGGCGGTGATGTTAGCTTTTGGCCTGGGCACCGCGCCAGCGATGGTGGTCGTCGGGATGACGGCGTCGCGGCTGAGCCAGGATCGGCGATCGCAGCTCTTTCGTCTGGGCGGCTGGATCACGGTCGCGATCGGCACTTTGCTGCTGTTGCGAACGGGCAACACCATGACCGACTACAGCGGCTATGTGGCGATTGTCTGCCTGATTTTGGCGCTGATTGCTAGACCGATCAGTCGGCTGTGGCCTGGCCCGCTGCGCTATCGGCGGGTGCTAGGCGTCGGTGCGTTTGTGCTCAGCGCTCTGCACCTATTGCATATGCTCAGCCATACCTGGCGGTGGAACTGGCGAGCAGTACAGTTTATGCTGCCACAGCATCAGGTTGGTATGGTGCTGGGCCTAATTGCCATGCTGTTGATGCTGCCAGCAGCGGTGACCAGTTTTGATAGAGCTCAGGTTTCTTTGGGCAGCCGCTGGCGAAAGCTGCATCTGCTGGGGTTTCCGGCTTTGCTTTTGGCGGCGGGCCATGCGATCCTAGCAGGCGCTAGCTATTGGGGTGCGCTGGCGCTGACCTGGCAAAACCAGGCTATGGTCGGTGGTCTGGTGGTTGCTGTGCTGGGCGTTTCGTTAGTGCGATCGCGCTCGTTCTGGACTCTGCTCTCTCAAGAAAAAAACTATGCCCCTCCTAAAACCCAAATCGTTCGCTCTAGCGATCGCGACTGCTGCGATACTCTTTTGCCTTAATGCAATTTCGTCGCCATTGTCTCAGCCAGCCGCCGCTCATCAGGTAGAAATCTCCAATGAAGTTGGTGGCACGTTGCATATAGAACCCGATGACAATCCTCGGGCCGGAGAGGAGGTATTAGCCTGGGTTGCCCTGACTCGGCGAGGCGGTGAAACTATTCAGTTAGCAGAGTGCGACTGCCAGTTGACTGTTTACACCCAGCCCAGACAGCCAGACTCAGAGCCGATCCTATCGCCTACGCTCAGTGCAGTGGCCAGTGAAGGCTATCAGGGCATCCCTGGGGCTGATATAACTTTTCCGACCGTGGGCTTATACACGCTTGCCATCAGCGGTAATCCCAAGCAAGCAGATGACTTTTCTCCTTTTGAGCTAGCCTTTGATGTGACGGTTGCCGCTGGCCAGTCCCAGTCAGAATCGTCTGCTGAGTCCGCTGCGGTTCCCCCTTCTGCGGAGATTACAGATCCAGATACATCGGCACCAGAGACAGTTGCCTCAGATGCAATAGAAGCGCCAGATACGGTCACAGACGACGAAGTGTCGGACGCCGGACAGTGGCCTATACTTATTCTGCTTTTAGGCGGGGTCGTGATTGGCGCAATCTCTTTTCTTGCTATCCGTCAGCGCTGAGTCGCTAGTGCCGACTACTCGTTCTAGTCTATCGTCCTAGATATGCAGTCATAATAGAGTCAGTAGCTATAGGCCACCGCGATGACCTTCACTCAGCCCTTGCGACCTCAAAAGAAAATATGGCCCAACAAGGCATCGCTGCCCACCATGTACGATCTGCCTAGCGAAGACCCAGAGGAGCCCGGCTTGCCAGATGAATTTCACGACTATCAGCCGGCGCTACTGAGTGAAACTTTCAGGCTCAGCGGTTACGCTAGCGAAGACACATTTTCTGCTGCCGATCTAAACCTCTACTACGATCCAGACAACAACTGGTACAAGCGCCCCGACTGGTTTGGTGTAGTCGGTAATCCAGAAGGCTGCGATAGCGACGTCTTACGTCTGAGCTATGTGGTCTGGCAAGAAGAGCTGATCCCCTTTGTGGTGGTCGAGCTGATCTCCCCTGGTACAGAGGGGGAAGACTTTGGCCGAACAGAGAACAGAAAAGGAAGGCCCCCAACCAAATGGACTGTTTATGAAAGAATTCTCCAAATTCCTTACTATGTTATCTACAACCGATACGACAATAGTTTGAAGGCGTTTCGTTTGAAGAATGGTCGATACCAGCCGATAGAAATTGGGTCAGAGCGTACAGTTTGGTTCCCTGAAATCGATGCTGGACTAGGCACTTGGCAAGGAAAGTATAAGCGATTCACTCGTGAGTGGCTGCGTTGGTATGATGAAAGCGGATGGATTCCAACGGAGAAAGAGGCCAGCGATCGGCAAATCTTGCAAGAAAGATTAGCCAAGCAGCGAGCTGAAAAAGAGGCTAGAAGAGCAGAACAAGAGGCTATGAACGCTCGCCAGGAAGCTGACGAGGTGAGAGCGCGAAATGAACGCTTGCAGGCCGAGCTAAAGAAGCTGGGTATTGATATTGACGAACTCGACGTTTAATTGACTTGACCTTCTTGGCACTTCCCTTTTGGGGCTTTTCTGCTAGATATTCTCTTCTGGTTTTGTCCTTTTAGCTTCATTTTCATAACAACGCACCACAAAAACGCCCAGCAAAGACAAGGTAGCTACAAGACATCTATGCATACAGTTGAGATACACCAAGACAATCTATTGGATCGGCTATTTATCTGGCTGTTTTCTCGAAAAATGGCCAATGCTATCGATTCAACAACAGCGGCCACCGGCTACGAAGGGTTTGTTGATCTTTCTAAACAGATTATGCAGGGGCGCAGTGCCCAAGAGCAGCAGGCCGCTGTTGCCAGGGTGCTGCAATCTTTGATTCCAGCACCGATCCTATGGGTGATTCGCACTGTTTTTTCTCCGACTCGGCTGGTGTGCGTGCTAAATGCCTGGTTTGCGGCGCAGATGTTTGAGTGGCTAGTCGGGCCATGCGAAGTAGCCCAGGCAGAGGTGAAAGGGTTGGATGGAGAGGTGCGATCGCAACCCAGCGCCGTCCATATCAAAAAGTGTCGCTACCTAGAAGAAAGCCAGTGCGTCGGCATGTGCGTCAACATGTGTAAGCTGCCTACCCAAACCTTTTTTACTGAAAAGTTTGGTATCCCTCTCACCATGACACCGAACTTTGAAGACCTAAGCTGCGAGATGGTGTTTGGCCAGGTGCCAATTGCCGCCGAAGCTGACGACGTGATGGATCAACCTTGTCTGAGTGAGTGCCCTACTGGGACGCTATCAGCTAGTGGATGCCACAAGCTTCAGGTATAGCTGGCATCGATGGGCAGCCGCTGCTGGAAGTTCGGCAGCACATATAGCAACGCGGCGGCAAGCTGAAGATAAAGCTTCAGCCCTATAATGTATTCATCACTAAAGCTTGCGTCCCATTGTGACTGCAACTATCCCCACACTAGTTAAACAGCGTCTCATCACAACCGACGAGTATCACCGCATGGCGGAAGTTGGGATTTTGTCACCAGATGAACGGGTGGAGCTGATTGCCGGAAAAATTATCCAAAAAATGCCAAAAGGTCCTCGTCATAGTGCGCTCTGCAAGCGAATAGAAAAACTAATCGAGCGGCTTTTAGAAGACAAAGTGCTAGTCCGGCTCCAAGATCCGATCCAGCTAGACGCCTACTCGGAACCTGAGCCTGGCATTGTTGTTGCACATCCTAACGACAGCTTTTACGAGGATCATCATCCTGCGCCAAACGAGATTTATCTGATTGTTGAAATTGCAGACTCTACGATAGAGCGTGACTTAACATTAAAAGCAGATCTCTATGCAGCAGCAGGAATCATAGACTATTGGGTGATTAATGTGCAGGCTCAGCAGCTTCATATTTTCAGACAGCCCCAAACAGACGGCTATCAAAGACAGATAATATTGAGAGGGTAGCAGCAGTCGATTTATTGGCTTTCCCAGAATGTAGCATTGCTGTGCAATCGTGCTTTGGCTGAAATAATTAGCAGGTTGCTCTAACGGTCGAGGATTAAATCTAAACGGGTTAGACTTAAGAAGAACTCCTCTAGCATCCTCCACATGACGCTTTCAGCTACAAAACCTAGCAGCCAGAATCCTAAGACTAGCGACTGGAAAATCAATCTACTCTACGACGGTGCCTGTCCGCTATGCGTCAGAGAAGTTAATTTCCTCCAGAAGAAAGACGCCGGGCGTGGCCTTGTCAAATTTACAGATATTGCGGATTTGGACTACAGCCCAGAGGAAAACGGTGGCATCGACTTTGAAACGGCGATGGGTCGCATTCATGCGGTTCGCGCCGATGGCACCATTGTCAAAAATGTGGCGGTCTTTCGAGAAGTATATGACGCGCTCGGTATCGGCTGGATGTATGCGCCGACCAAGTGGCCAGTGATTGGCCCGGTGGTGGACAAGCTGTATGACCTCTGGGCCGATTGGCGACTGTCCATGACGGGGCGACCCGATTTGGATCAGGTGATGGCCGAGCGGCAGGCCAAAATGGAAGAGTTGAATGAACGTCTGAATGAGGGCCGCTGCCGGGTTGGGGAAACGTAGCTTCGACGCTGCTTTTTAACGCTTGCTCATTAATGCTTGCTAGAACGAGAGTCGAATACCGCCTGCGACCTCAACGCCGTCGCCGCCATCGAAGACGTTCTCAATTCGCAGGTAGGCACCAGGGCCTCTGGCTTTGCCTGTGCCTACACGCTGAGCGATCGGATCGCCGTTTTCGTCTAGCAAAAATTGATTGAGTGCGATCGCCCTAGACTCGCCATTATCACCCGTCACTATCTCAACGACCGGATTCCCTTCTGCATCGAGCAGGGGCTTAGTTTGGTAGACAGGCATTACGTTGCCAGCCGGATCAACCTGGTAGGCATCGCGCTTTACTTCCCCAAACGGATGAAAGACCACCTCACTTCTTACACCCACGCCAGCGTCATCTGCATCGTTGCCAAACACAGTGCCTCTATAGAACACTTCGGCTCGAACCGTATTGGCCGCTGCCGTCCAAGGCGTATTGCCGAAGTTGTAAACACCGCCCAAAGTCAGCTCGCCACGAACCGCTGAGAAGTTAGGATAGCTATCTTGTTCAGTCATCAATTCCTGCTCGCGTGAGATTTCTCTCACAGGCTGAGTAATCGAATCAATTACTTCTTCAACAATATCGATTCGCGTTCTAGGGCCCAGCTCAACATCGCCGATTTCACGAGTTTCTTCATTGTTTACAGTCACGACTACTGTATCGGGTCCAGCGATAAATTCAACATCGGTCAGCTCCCCGGCCTGATTGATATTGAACCGCGCTTCTCCCGTGTTCTCCTCAGTGGTGCCATCCTCTGTCCTAATGGTGTCTAGGCGCGATTGAGGCGATGAAAACGTCTCTAGCACTCGCCGCTGCTGAAGCTCATCGACCGCGCTCACGGTAGTGGTTCGCGAGAGACGAATGGTATCTTCCTGATTACCCAGGCCACCCGTTAGCTTACCGCCTAGATAGAGGCCACCGGCTCGCGTGACGCTGACATACCCGAGCTGTCCAATTCCGTCGATACCAGCTACAGGCCGTTCCCCAATTGCGTTCATCGCGTTGCCTAACCTAGCATCAACCTCGGCGGTGATGGAAATATCGACTGTCGATACCCGCTCGCCGCCAACGACCTCGGCATAAACGCCCTGAACGCCGTTGAACTCGTTAGTAGCTGCATTGCTAGCGGCGACAGTATCTTCTACCGCGTAGACCTCAGCAGTCTCTTGAGCGAAGTTTTGAGGCTGTAAGTCGGCTGAGATAACCTTGAAGCCACCGTCAGTAATCAGATGCTGAGAAGTCCCTCTTGTGACCGCGTATGTTTGGCCTAGCTGCAAGTCTTGCCCGGCCTGCTGAGGCACCAGCGCGTAGATGATTCGAGTCGCTTCCCCTGCCGCTAACGCAGTAGACGACTGCATGTAGCCGTCTTTTGTCCACTGCGGTAAGAAGGAGAGCATTCCATCGGCACTTTCGATCAAAAGTCCGCCTACGTTATCGGTGTAGGCAGCATTACCAGGGCCGACCTGCTGCGGATTCGGAGGAGCAATTACAATTTGCTCCGCTGACGGCAGCGCGAAAATGCCATCCGCAGAAACGAGCGGTGATTCTTGTATTGTTGGCGGCACGGGCGGCACGTAGCCAACTATTTGACGATTGTTGAATAGGCCAGTCGGGACTAGTAAATTGGCATCTCTTTCGTCTGCTAGTCTTAGCCGATTGCCAAAGCTGTCTTCAGCGCGGCGGTGAGTCCGCGTTAGATATTGAGTCAAGCCTAATGTTGTGGTGAGTCCGGCCTGATTGTCATCGGCAAAAGGATCAAAGCGGAGGTTGCCAGTAATCAGCGTTGGCGGCGCACTAGGGTTGTTGATTAGCGGTCTGGTCTGACCAGTCACACCCAAGCCATCGCTGCCTAAACGCGCTTCAATGGCGTTGGCATAGCGGCTGTATACTAGCTGTTCATCATCGGCTGTACGAACCCCTCTAGCATGACCTAGCAGATTCGATGGGGTTTCATCGGCGATTTCAACCTGGCCTCGTTCTCTTTCTAGCTCGACCTCCTCGACGGTTGTTTGCGGCTCGCCTTCTACGAGTACCTCGCTCATAGTAGTGGCCTGATCGATGAAATCGGGAAGTTCCACTCGCTCAGTTCGCGTGGTTACAGTTAGGTTGTTGATCTGCCTGGTGGCGATCGCTCTTCCCTCTCCAGTAAGCCCTTCCACGTACTGGCCATCATTAAAGTCTAGATCACCGCCGTCTTGTCGATCTTCAACAATAAATTCGCCAATCCTGCCATCCTCAGAAAAATCATCGGTAAAGTAAATAGCTGACTCAGTCGGTTCAGCAAAGTTGCGCCTGATATTAAGTACGCGCAGTTCGACAACATCGTCTGCGCCATAGGCAACCTCGATTGACCCCATGGTTCCTAATCGGCTACCATCTGGTCCTCTCTTTACATTCTCGCCTCGAACATACACGGTTTGAGGGTCGCTCCTGCTACCGTCAGGGCTAATGACTGTGACTTGAATTCCCTCCCCATAGCCATGAAGTCCTGGGGCCTGTCTCAGCTCAAAAGTTGTTGTTAATTGCAGTGACTCTCGCTGTAGGTCGTAGCGTGCATCTGTACCTTCGGCATCGTTTACAACCTGGTTGAAAGTGTCTTCGATGTATGACACGTCAGGTCTGATTTCAATGCTGTTAGGTGCCAATCGGTTAGGATCGACGTCCACCGCATCTCCTTCAGTGGTGCCTGTCGGCAGACTCGCGGGCAGCGGCGTGTTCGAGGTATTACGCAAGGGCCCTGTGCGAATCTCGCGAGCATTGTTATTAACTCGGACAGAGCCGTCGTCGCTGCGAATGGGAACGTTAGGCGGTGCGGATTGGGCGACGGCTGATCGCAGATTGGCATCAGCGCCAGCGACTGTGCTGACGGCTGCTAAAAGCAACAGCGTAGATCTAACAGAAACTGCCGAACAAAGGAACTTTGAACAGAACCCAGATAGAGACGGTGAGAGAGTCATTGACGTGATATTTCAGGATAGATAAAGTGCGGGTTTTATCCGTAGAAACCCTGGCAAAACAAGTGCTTAAAGTAGAGCACCTGTCTCAGTACTCGAGATTCTACTTAAACTGATTCGTCAGCAACAACCCGTCTACCGAGAAAACGCTGGATCTTCACAAGGCCATATCTAAAGGTTCATATAGAACAGTTAAATTCCGTATCTGTGTTTCTCGTATTTAGCTCAAGTGTTCGCGATCGCGTAGCATAACAAACTCTGCTTCTCTGTGATATTTATCACTTCGCTGGAGTGTTCTATGGCGTCCGCTACTTTCCTTCAAACAGTTTTTAACCGTGGAAGTGCTTGCTGTAAAAGAGAAAAGCTGAATCCGACGCTATCCGTATGATTTGTATAAAGCTTGTACAACAATGTATAAAGCTCGTACAACAATATCGGCATATAAAGTTCGATATAAAGTTCGTACTTGCTGCTGTATGGCAAACGAATAATTTCAGGGCTTCATACAAGTTCTCTACGATTCTTGTAAAAAGCTTAGATAGCCATGGGTTAAATCCTTTACCGCGATTTCGTAAAACTGCTGACCGTGTTCTGGTGTAGCTAGCTCAGGATTAGAACCCATGCGACCATCTGGGTAGAACGCCCTGAAATCCGTTGGATTATAGATAGAGCGGCCAGAAGGTGCGATCGCAGGTGAAAGCGAGGCTTGTTTAATATCCTCGGGATAGACAAATTGAGTGAGTGCGACTTCACTAGGTGTGGCATGCGAGCCTTCTTGGTCGCCGTATAGCTGCTGGGTCAGAGCAACAACTGCTTTGCTCTGATACCAGTTGGCGACTTTACAGCGGATCTGCCCAGCGTTAGGTAAGTTGGCATCGGCGATCGCCGCATACGTTTCCGAAAAAGCCGCCTTCATCGAAGCCACATTGCCGCCATGCCCATTGATAAAGTAAAACCGCTCGAATCCGTGCCTAGCTAGCGGCTTTACATAGTCTTGGATCAAGGCGATTAGCGTGCTGGGTCGAAGGCTAACGCTGCCCGGAAAGGCGAGGTGATGCAGGGCCATGCCGACGTTGATCGTCGGGCCGACTAGGGCACCCGTCGCGTCGCCTACCCCTTTGGCCACGGCTTCGGCGCAGATCGCGTCCGTGCCAATCAGTCCTGTTGGCCCGTGTTGCTCGGTCGAACCGATTGGAAAGATGATGCCGCGCGATCGCGTCAGATACTCTTCTACCTCTGGCCAAGTAGACAGATGCAGCAGCATAATTCTCTCCTTTTCTAGTCGGCGCGGGCTAATTCTATTCTGCACCGATTAAATCAAACACCTGCCCGTCTACTAGCAGCCGAGAAATTCCCTTTGCCTGTAGATACGGACTCGTTCGGGTGATCAAGCTCCCATCAGGCACTTTAATCACCCGCTGCTTGTTCCGAGAAAATCGCCGAGCCACGCGGTGATTATCAAATACAGGCAGCGTAGTCGACTTCTCTTCATCGCTAGGAATCTGACCCAAATGTCCAAATTCGCTCAGTGGACAGGTGATCAGCTCAGCGCGCATATCCACCACTAGATAGCAGGGCTTTGGCATCACCGCTTCACCCAGCGGCATGATCTCCACTGACTCCTCAGTTTGAAGCTTGGGCCGAGGCATTTTCAGCTCGTCGTCGTCCTCATCTAGCTCATCATCATCATCAGCTAGCTCGTCATCATCATCACCAAAGTCATCCCCTAGCGTGTCGTCTAGCCCCTCTAGATCATCCTCGTCGTCTTCGTCGTCCTCATCGTCAGCCGAACTAGATTTCGTCACCAATATAGGAGGAGAGACTATAGGAGGAGAGACTGTTTTCTCAGATCTCTTCTGGGCTCCTTTCTGAGTCGTTGAGGCAGGCGTATTCTCTTCTATGTCTTCTGTATCTAAGTCTTGAGCTGAGTCCTGCTCTGAGTCTTCACCAAGCAGAGGTAGCTGACCGTCATCAACCTCTTTCTTACGGCTACGACGACGGCGCGGTGCAGAAGAAGCGGTGTCATCTGATTTCTTATCGGTGCCCTTCTTCAGCTTTGGTGGTTCTACTGTCGGCGTACCCGGCTGGTCGGCATCAGACGATTCGTCAGTTGTATCAGCAACCTTTTCCGGTTTGGCTTTAGAGTTGGCTTTTGCCGCAGTCTGTTTAGCGGAGGTACGGCGTTTACTAGAGGGCTGCGTCTTAGTGGTTCCTGAAGATAGCCGCTTTTGAGCAATCAGCTCGCTGTATTCGTCTGAGGGCAGCGTCGTCTTCAGGATTCTACTAATGGTACTGTTGCTGACGCCAAACTGTTCAGCCAGGGTAGAGGTGGTCTGCCCTGGCTGTTTGTATAGATCAACGATGTCGCTCTTATCTGAGTCAGACAGTTTCCGAGGAGCCATGCTGCCGATTTCCTTACAAATGCCTTCCTAGTATGGCAGTTTTTGGAAGGTTAATCCTGATTGCTTAAAGCCATCTCTGCTGTGAGCGTGGCGGCTGGCTATTTCCAGAAATGCTGCGCTCTACTTCAGCGCTAAGACCGAAGAAAAGTGCCGATAGAATCCAAAAAATCTCCCAAAACGAGCCCTGCCTGTAGCTACCCTGGCCTATTTGGTAGATCAACAGCATGTCGGCAGTGTATAGGCACAGTCCTGCCAGCGCGATCAGCTTCCAAGTCTCTGAATAGCTACCGCCTCGAAAAGCGATTAGCAGAGACACGGCGATCACGATCAGCAGACAGTCTCCCACGATATAGATTAGTCGCAATCCGCCGGCTATACGGCTCAGCCTCTGCTCTATTAGCTGAATCGCTGCAGGCGCGTCTTTTTTAGACTGGGCGATCGCATTAGCTGCCGCCGTGGCTTCTACGCTTTCAGGTTGCGTTTGAATGCCTGGTTGCGTTTGAACGGTGCGTGCCTGAACCGACTGTGCCGGTAGTGAAGATGTCGTCGCTGTGCTCGGTGCGTAGAAATAAAGCCAGCTAGCCAGCAGGATGCCAACAACACCCGCGATCGAGATGCCTAGCGTCTGCATCAGGCTCAGCGTCATCCGCCGGGACAAAACGGCCTGCAATAGCCCAATCACCAAAAAGAGATAGCCAACCCCGTAGAACACATCTCCCAAAGAGGCCGCCGAGGTAATGCCCCACAGACTTCGCCACAGACTTACTGTGATATCGCCGAGCGCATGAAAGCCCATTCCTGCTGCGATCGCCTGCCATACCCCCTGTCCGCTCAAGATGCTTGGATTCAGTGAACTGCGCCAGCACAGCGCCGCCGCCAGCAAAAACGAACCAATCTTAAACAGGCTAATCAGCAGCAGTAGCCAGTCTGAGCGCGTTCCTAATGCTTGTACTAGTAGAACTATCGCTGCTGCTAGCGCCCATAGCCCGCAGCCCACCACCACTTTTCTATCCGCCCGTCCTAGCCCGCTTGCGCTGATGTGTTGCATGATCGATTATTTCTACCCTCTAGCTAGTCGGCGGTATATGCGCCTATGCCGACAACCAGAGCTTACCCAGCAAAGACTGCTGCAGCCAATTTAGAAAGATAGTCTTTTCGTCACCCGGTAAAATATCGAGGGCTGAGAGCGTTCGGGGGGCAAAGTGCGATCGCCCAAAAAACTCAGTCCCTAGCCGATGCAGCTCTAACAGCAGCGTGCATAGCTCCTCCTCTCCCCAGTCAGGCAGCTCCTCTATCAGCGGGTTGAGTCTCAGCAGCCCGCCTAGTCCCCCTGCTTTTTGGATAGGGACTGACGCATTCTGTAGAAACGCAGCCCCAAAAGCCTTCGCCTGCTTGCTACCCAAAAGCTGTTCCACATCGCCATACAGCGCCTGAACTAACAAAAGGCAGGACCTAGCATACGCAGTCGGTAAGACCGGATTGAGCAATTCTTGATCAATCTGAACATGTCGCCATAGGCTAAATCGATGCGGTTCTTCTAATAGAACGCACAAGTGACCTTCGTTACTAGTCAAATCTCGCCATGAGGCCTGAGCTTCTTCTTGCTGATGAGCTGAAAAGACGCTCAATAGGCCAAACGTTTTGTCTTGATAAGACAAGATCGGTACCCGCTTTGGCCGTTTAGGATGCTGAACGCTGCTAATCTCGACATCCTCAGGGGTAAGCACAAACATATCGATCTCTAGATAAGGCGAACGGTTCAGATCAGCAGCAGCTAAGCTAGCGTACCCAAAAACATATTTTCCTGATTCGTCAAGCTGTCGATCGAGCCCGGCAATGCGGTATATTTTCTATCGAGGTAAGCTGGTACACACATGCTTGCCATTTTGGATCCTTAGCTCAGCTGGATAGAGCAATCGCCTTCTAAGCGATCGGCCACAGGTTCGAATCCTGTAGGATCCGTGACTTGCAGAGATCATCAAAATTGCGCTGTCCTAACAGCAAGCCAGCCCATGCGCTACAACCCGCATGGGCTTTGACTTTGGCAAAAAAGCGATTGCCCTTAAACTGTCCTAGCTGGGTGGCATTGGCAGATTAGAACGGGCCTTCATCTCAGCGACTTTTTTAGTCACTAAAGCGGCGTTGATAAAGCGCTGATACGTGCGGCGGTGGACTGCGGGCGAATGGCCCATCTGCACAGACATAATGGGCACCTCATAGCCAAAGCTGACAGTGCCTCTGTGCCCGTAGGCGTAGCGCAATGTGTAGGGAGGAAAGCCTACCTCAGCGCGGCGGAAGGCTTGAGAGCACTGGGCGGCTAGATAGTAGCGGTCTGCGTCTATGTCGAGCTGCGGGCGAACGACGGATCGCAAATCCCATTCATCTACCCACTGTTCATAGAGCGGTAGCTGAATCAGTCGTGGGCCTGTCTTCCCATCCAATACTTGCAAATCGCCATCTGCGTTGAATTCGCACAGCCAGCACTCGTGATCGCGTAGGCCATAGGTGGCCATCATGCCGTAGACCCAGCGCCACTGTGGGCTACGCATTCTGTGATAGCCCTCTAAGATTTCCTCATCGAGGGGTACTTCTCGAAAGACTGAGGTGCTGGAGTTGTAGCGCCCCTGATATTCGAGCAGGTTTACTTTCAGCTCTGCAAAATCACAAAGCTTCTGCCACTGGCGGCAGATCTGTTGCCGTGCTCTGGTGTGCTCCTTCTTTGCCAGAATCAGCGGCATGATAGCGGCAACAGATAGCGGCTCACCCTGTGGCAGTCGGTAGTAGTAGTAAAGGTAATGCTGCTTCCAGGTGTAGTCGCTAATCTTGTTTTTCGAGCGGTGAAACACTTCAAACCGTTTGATTAGAGAGTGCAGCGGTTCGCGGTTGCCGCCTCTGCTGAGATAGGGCTTCCATGAAAAGTTGCCGGTGATCAGCTGGGTGCCGATTCGGACGGCTTCTATTTCGGCCTGCTGAATGCCGATCGTGTTAGCGGGGAGGCCGAGGGCGATCGCCTGCTGCGATGGCTGCACTCGGCTGCTATTGGGTTTGGGTGGCAGCGTGGCGCGTAAGCTGAGCTTGTTGCCTCGCTGTCTGATGGTTACGGGAAATAAAGCTTGTTTGAGTCGCTGATTAGCTGCTTTTATCTGTGCTTCTGCTTCAGTCATACCAGCTGTAGAAATTCCTTTTAGCAGTCGTCTCTTTGGACTCAGCTCCTATCAGTTAGAAAAATCGGCTATTTCAGCAGATCGCGCTGCTCTCAAAAAAAGTGAAAGTTTGCCGAAAAGTCCTGTGTCAGTGTGTCAGAGGCTGTATCCATTGCAGTGACTGGAATAGAACTGACACAGGTCTGACACAGGACCGTTTTTTTGCTGTGTCACCTGTGTCAGCGCTGACACAGCTTGACACGGGAGAACACAGGAGAATGAATTGTCCTGTGTCAGCGCTTTTCTTTCGCATCAGTACTTACAGCGTTTTGACACACTGACACAGGACTTTCTAGGGAATTTTTTATTTTTTTCTTTCTCCAGACTCGGGTGCGTCGGTTCTGATAGGCTACTGGGTTTTTGGTTTGCTCCCATCCCATCTTTTTAAAAATAGTTGAAACTCTCTTTTGTGCGGGGCAAGTATGTTTTTGAGGTGGGATGTCTAAGGCGTTGCAAAGTATCTCTTTGGTGCTCACTTCTTCACGGTTGAAAATGTAGTCTTCAATGCTGTATGTCCACGGATGAACTTCTTCGTACTGCTTTCGATCTCTATCTGCCGCCCGTCCTTCCTTCTCGGTCAGCCACCATTGCTCACCTTCTAAATACAGGGCGACAGCTGCCGCCCAGATGCGATCACGTTCTTCTCTCAGCTTGTTTCTATCTAGCTGGCGATTCATCGGCACCACCCAGTAGCGCCGGTTCCCGGTAGGATCTGCCAAGAAGTGATCTTCGTTGGTGCTGCCGACAATGACTGAAGGCCGATGCAGGGACTGCTGCGATAGGCCATAGGGAGGGCGGATTTTATCGGTGGAACAGGATAGAAACGCTTTGACCTGGCTGATGCTCT
>NZ_JADEXO010000225.1 GCF_015207105.1 cf. Phormidesmis sp. LEGE 11477 | reverse complement strand
TAGATACTCTGTGCCGTTGAAAGCGACCGTTCCCTGAGCGCTGCTTCCTATCTCATGCCATGCCCGCTTAAACGCACTAGGAAACTCATTCATCATCACACCGCCATTTTCTCCATCCGCAATCTGCGTCACTATCGGTGGAATCGTTTTGTCTCCCAATGGCTTCGGACTCAGCGTCTTCGCCTCATAGTATGGCTGCATCTGTCCAACTAGCTTTGTGTCTGACCCTTGCGTTTTGATCAACACAGTAATCTCGGCAACTTCGCCCGACAGTCCTTTTGCTACGAGCCGGTGGGGTAGATGAGTGGCTCGAATTCCCTCCCCAGTCAACGTTTCGATCGTATGCTCTTGCACCATCATCCACTGATAGCCACAGTCTCTTAGCGCTTTCACTAGCACATAGAGCGTCTCAGGATGGTTGGGTAGCTGCATCTCTGGCAGCGAAAATCCCCTAACCCTTTTCAAAGCCTCCTGTCCAAAGATCGCAGCGAAGTGGTGCTGCCAAGCCTGAATATGCAGCTTGATATCCGGTAGTGGCGTAGAGCCGGCCACGGCATGGCCCCAAAACGTGCCTAGCCATTCTACATACGGCTGATACTGCGGCTCGCAGGTTACTCGCTTGAGTTTGTCTAATATATCGGTGCGACCCATCTGCTGTATTCCCCACAGCAAAGTCCCCGAATAGTCCAGCATCACCCTAGGGTTGCATCCTTGCTCAACTAGATCGGGAATGAAGTCTCCAATCCGGCTGTAGCAATAGGCAAAGGGCCCCGCGTTGTGATTGTCCCCATCGTGAGGATGCTCGAACATATGCTGCAGATTGCTGATGAGCTCACCCTGCTGACCTGCTGGGATCGTTGGCTGGTGCATATGCAAAGCCACTGCAAACCCAGCAGAGATATCTGAGAGCCGTAGATTGGTCTGCGCTAAAAAAACCGGGTCGGACTGGTGAGTGACTAGTTCGATCTCATCTTCTCGACCACATAGATCAGGAAGTCCTTCTATAAGTCCTGGCAGTTCGTGATGAATAGCTGGAGCTGAAGCCATTTGCTTTGCCTTATTTTCGAGTAAATCTCGGTTCTAAATTTCAGTGACAAGCTTTTAGTAAGTCTAGAATTTTTGGCAGTTAAATTTAGCCGCTAAAGAAGAGTGTCCAAAAAGTGATTAGTTTTTTGAACTATCTGGTTCGACTAGCTGAATTTTAGAGCTGCTCTCATAGCGGAGTCGCTTTAGGAGCAAGTGCGGCGAGATCAACTGCTAGCTCGTCTTTTAGCCAGTTGAGAACTTGCAGACGCTCGCTCTCTGTCAAATAGAAATATCCAGACTCTCTGTTTCTCTGATGAATATCCTCCATATCTGAGCGCGTGAGTAATTCGGCTGTTAAACCGATGTCGCAAAGAATGTCGTCTTTCCCAATCTGATCTAGATTGCCATAGCGGTAGCGGCTAATCTGCTTGCCCAGTCGATTCAGCGTATAGGTATCAATATCTTCGAGTCTGTCTCTACGATCTATAGCAATTGTCTCTCCTGCAATCATCTTGGCGTAGTCACTGTCTAGCATGTCAATTTTGATGATGCTGGGCTGACTGTTGCTCCGCTGACTACGGGACTGATGACTACGGGACTGATTGCACATAGACATTACTTTACAAGTGACATTGGCCTTAGCCTAGTCCAAGAGTATGGCTGTCTTGGAGGCTCCGTTTCGTAAATTAACTTTGCTTCATACGCATGCTCAAATCGAGCCAGGGCGATCGCGTGATCGGCGCACTGCTAGAAACGTAGTCTACCCCTGTTTCTGCTACTGCTCGGATGGTCTCTAGCGTGATATTACCAGACGCTTCGATCTTGATATGCTCGTTCGCGGCTCGAATTGCCTTTACCGCATCACGCATAGTGTTTAGAGCCATATTGTCGAGCATGATGATGTCGGCTTGGTGCGCGATCGCCTCATTCACCTGCTCTAAACTCTCTGTCTCTACCTCTATCGTAATTGGATAGGGGATTCGCCCTCTTATATATTTAATTGCCTTTCCAATTCCACCTGCTACCGCAATATGGTTGTCCTTAATCATCACGCCATCATCTAACCCTAGTCGGTGATTCTGTGAGCCTCCTACAGAAGCCGCATACTTTTCAAGCAGTCTCATACCAGGCGTTGTTTTTCTAGTATCGACTAGCTGGGTTGGTAGATCTGCGATGACTTCTGCATATTGTCTAGTCATAGTAGCAATCCCACTTAAGCTCATCGCTATGTTAAGAGCAACGCGCTCTCCGGTCAGCAGAGTAGAAAGCTGACAGCTAATGTCTGCAATGATGGTGCCTGTTTGAATGCGATCGCCCTCAGCCACCTCAGCTTGAAAAGCCACTTCGTTATTCAGCAAAGAAAAAACCCTTGCTGCGACAGGCAGCCCTGCAATCACCCCATCCTCTTTGGCAACCCAGTGAGCCTTTCCACTTACATCCGCTAATTCAGCGAGCCCATCCGTCGTTCTATCCCCTCTCCCAATGTCCTCCCTCAACCAATTAGTCAGCAGCTCGTCCAAAACTATCCAGCTCGGCAACATATTTTCCATTCACCCTCGCAACCACAAATTTATTCCAGCATAAGGCTAGATTGGCTACAGCCTTTGTGTGTCATGGGATACCAACGTTTTTGAAGTGAAAGAATAGGCGCACAAAATCATTAAATTACTGAGCAAACTGCCCTATCCCACGAACTAAAATGGCTGAAATCCCTCATCTCACAGGATTCCAGCCATCAAAAAATACTTTCTAGAAACCTATTGACACTATCTCTAAAAGGACGTTATATTCATTAGGCGCTGAAGGGAGCGGTCACGAAGTGACTGACCTAGAAGGCGAGAAGTAGCACCTAGACAGAAGAATAATTTAGAGAAATTTAATTAACGAGACCCTCGTTAATGATTAAATTGCTTATGAGGATAGCATAGCTATTGTCATGAAGCAAAAGGATAGCCAGAAGGTTATCTGA
>NZ_JADEXO010000117.1 GCF_015207105.1 cf. Phormidesmis sp. LEGE 11477 | reverse complement strand
GTGCAGATTGACGGCCAGCGGTTCGCCAAAGTCAGCGAACTGCTGCTGGCGATGGAAATGACCGAGCAGGTGGGCGGACTCTCTTGTCTAGAGCTGCGCTTTAGCAATGTGGCCAGTGAACCGATGGGCGCTGGCTTTGCCTTTGAAGATAATCAAATTCTCAAGCTGGGCGCGGCGGTGAAGGTCTATGGCGGCGACGAGACCCAGCCGCAGGAGCTGTTTCAAGGCTATATCACCGGACTAGAAGCTGACTTTGGTGAAAAGTCACCGCCCGAGCTAGTGGTCCTGGCAGAAGACGCCGCGCAAAGAGCCCGGATGGATCGGCGCACGCAAGTTTATGCCGAAAGTTCTGTGGCCGATATCGCAACGCAGATTGCCCAGCGGCTGAGTCTAGCACCCGTGATCACGGCGCTGAGCGACACGCGGGGAACGTGGGTGCAGATGAATGAGAGTGACCTGTGCTTCTTGCGACGGCTGCTGACTCGCTTTGATGCGGATGTTCAGGTGGTGGGCAGTGAGCTGCACGTTTCTCCAAGAGGTGACGTGCGGCGAGGTGAAGTAGAACTCATTCTACACAGCCAGCTTCGCAGTGCCAGACTGATGGCGGACTTGGCTCATCAGGTGAATGAGGTGACGATTACCGGGTGGAATTCGTTGCAGGGTCAGCGAACTCGCAGCAGCAGTCGTGGCGATGCTTTGGGGCCAGGTAGTGGCCAAACCGGGGCCGAAATCTTGCGACAGACGATAGGAGAACGTCAGCATCACATCAGCCACTTAGCAGCGCCGACAGATTCGGAGGCGGCAGCTCTGGCAGCGGCAGCGTTTGACGATCGGGCGCGGCGATTTGTGAGCGTGAATGCGACGGCTGAAGGCAATCCGGCGATTCGGCTGGGCACCTATACCAAGCTCACAGGCTTAGGCGATCGCTTTGACAATACCTACTATGTGGTGCGTACCTGCCATCGATTTGATGTGGATAGAGGCTATGAAACAGATTTCGAGGCAGAGTGCGCCTTCTTTAACAGCGGCGGAGGCGGTAGATAGATGACAGCAGCGAGTGGACTGTATGAGGTGCGATCGCCCGGTAGAGCCGAAGGGTGTTATTTAGCCGAAGTTGTTTCTGTTCAAGATCCTGAAAACCTGGGCCGGGTGCAGGTGGTGTCTCTACATGCCGATGGTGTGGTCGATCAAAGCGGCCCGGTGTGGGCGCGGGTGGCGGTGCCGTTTGCCGGGAATAACATGGGCGCGTTTCTGTTGCCGAGCGTCGGGGATGAGGTGCTGATTAACTTTTTACAAGGGGATGCTCGCTTTCCGATTGTGGTCGGGGGTCTGTGGCACGGGTCGGCAGGGCCGCCGGAGACGATCGGCGATCGCGTCGATAAATGGACTCTGGTCGGCGCGGCGGGTACTCGCATTGCCATTGTTGAAGAAGATCAGCCAACGGTTTCTTTTACTACACCGGGCGGCGTTAGCGGTGAATTCAAGGACGTGGGCGGCGGCACGATTGAGTTTAAGTCGGCAGGAACAACCATCACCGTAGACAGCGGCGGGGTGTCTGTGCAGACGCCAAGCAAGGTGTCTGTTAGTGCTAGCCAAGTAGAGGTGAGTGCCGGACAGGTCAATGTCAGCGCGGCGCTATCTAATTTTTCTGGGATTGTGAAATGTGATGTGTTGCAGGCGACGACGGTGATCGCCTCTACCTACACGCCGGGGGCTGGGAACGTATGGTGACGCATCATGTGAAGCTCAGAGGACTGCGATCGCCCCAAATCGAACTCAGCGGAACGACGCCCACGCTGCTGAGCAGAATGGACGCCGACCCTATCTCCGGCGTGCTCGGCGACCTGCAAGATCCCGAGCTAAAAGCGATTGAACAAACGTTGGTGACCCACTTCACCAAAGACGATCCGTGGAAGTTTTATCAGCCAGTGCATCGGGTGTTCCACATTGTTCTATTAGAAGCGTTTTGCGATCCCTACGATGCGACCGAAGGCACTGTCATCGACACCTTTCGCCCTCGCCTCGATCCGCTAAAGATAAACAGCGCGGGCCTGGTGCTGCGTCGCTACGCGCAGGATAGAAGCGGCCAAACGCTCACTGTTCAAGAAGGCTGGCGCACCCTAGACAGCCGCAGTATTGGCGAAGGCTCTAGCGCCGCGAAGCTTTGCGGCTGGGTGCCAATTGCAAATGCCGCCCTAGAACAAGATCCAGATATTCAGCGCCGTTTAGCGCAGCCTCTGGCTTTATCGGCTGCTGTCTCGTCGAGTGCAGGCCAAACAAGACTCAAACTCGGACGCCCCGATCTCGATCGCAAGCTCTCTATCATGCAAACGGTCGAGGCAGGCTACGCAGAACAGATCAGTCCTCTTTTTGTAGCACCGCCAGAGGTATGCGAAGCCCTGGGTAAAACTGTTCTATATGCGCTAGTGCCGCTGACCAGTCCAGAAATTAGCGAATCTAGCAATCTAGACGACGCCTTTACGCTCTCTGAAGTCAAAGACCGACTACCTAATGCCCTTCAAGAAACGCCCAGACAGGAGGTCAGGCTCTCAGATAAAAGCGTCCGTACAACCAAGCTTTCTCTCAGTGAATATAGAGAACTCGTGCGTCAGCTAGTAGAAGAATTAGACTTGCTAAAAGAAACAACTTTCAGTAGCAACCTAATTGATAGCCTTAACGATTTCAGACTGTTTTACGGATCTGAATCTCTTCCAGCAGGCGATGCGCTAGAGGAAGCCGCTGAAGCCTCTATTACTACAGAGGGACTCTTGGGCGATCGGCTGCCGACTGCCTGGGGCGTGATCGATAGCGGGATGGAGAACAACATTGCACAGGCGGTTAAGGCCATTTTAGACAACAGATTAGGTCAGATCAGCACCCAGCTTCGGCGGTTTGACGAGCTAGAACGGCGCTATACGCTACGCGCCTTCATCAGAGTGAAATCGGACGATGGCTGTGCGCCGCAGATCTGCTGGAGCCCAAACAGTGAGACATTTACCATTCGCCCCTGGTATGACAACAGCCCAGCTCAGCCCGTTCAAGTCGCGCTGCCCGATATCTTAGGCAAAGACCGCAGTTTGTTAGAAAAGCTCAAGCCCAACGTCGCTTTTTCGATTCCACCGGGCCTGTTTGATGAGATTGAGGGAATGACATTACAAGATTTGCTAGACGGTAAAAAGCCTTCTAAAGACAGACTCGGCATTGGCTGGATCTGCGGCTTCAACATTCCAATCATCACCATCTGCGCGTTCATTGTGCTGAATATTTTCTTGCAACTGCTCAACTTCATTTTTTGGTGGCTGCCTTTCATCAAGATCTGCGTGCCGATTCCGCAGCGTTCTCAAGGAGGTAACTAGCCGTGCGCGATCGCAATTCCACCAGTCTCAACAATCTCGCTCTGGCCAATCCAGCTTTGATCAGCCCCACTGGCTGGCCCCTGCTCCCCTTGCCTGATGAACAGGGCCAGATGCACTATCCCAGCCTGAGCGATAGCGTCCGCCAGTCGATTGAAATCATCCTACGCACTCGCCCCGGCGAGCAGCTAATGCGGCCTGGGTTTGGCGCGGGCTTAGAAAACTTCTTGCAGCAGCCAAACAATCTGACCACTCGCCGCCGAATTCAGGGCGCGATTACAGAGTCTCTCAATTTATGGGAAAAGAGAATTCTATTGCATAGAGTAGATATAGAAGAAGTGCCAAATCAGCCGACCCACCTACGCATAGAGATTGTGTATCAAATCAAGCGCAGCGGACAGATACAACAGTTGGGACTGACGATGGAGATGGAGGGTTAATCTATGCCAATTCGTCCGCCCGCTCTAGACGATAGAGATTTTGCTGCCCTAGTCGACGAGCTGTTAGACCGGGTCAGCGCGCATACGCCAGAGTGGTCGCCAAGACAGGGCGATCCGGGGCGGACGATGATTGAGCTGTTTGCGTGGCTAGTCGATACGCTGCTATACCGGGCGAATCTGATTCCCGAACGGCAGCGGCTGGCCTTCTTGCGACTGCTCGGTATTGGCATGAGGCCCGCCATTCCAGCCACGGGAATTGTCTCTATCCACCGTGATGACGCACTTAGTCAGTCTGTTTCACTTTTGCCCTATGCCACGATCAAAGGACCAGTTCCCTTTGAGACCAAAAGTGAAATTATGGTGCTGCCTGTCGCTGCCGAGACTTTCTATAAGCGGCGACTGACCGAAGCAGAAGCAGAAGAATTTATCGATATTCAAGCCGCGCTAAAAGAGGTCTATCGGCTCGGGGGCCAGAGCCAAGCTACTCCCTATGTGACGACCGCGCTGTTTGCCGATGGGCAGGCCGAAAGCTTTGATCTATCAACGCAGGCAATTGACCGGTGCCTGTGGATTGCGCTGCTCGCACCGCAGCCAGAGCTAGTCGATGATGTTAGAGAAACGTTGGGCCGTACGAATGAAGATGGGCAGTCACCGCTGATCAACATCGGCGCGGTGCCGCTAATCGATTTGCCCGATCAGTTCTTTGGTCCAGATGCTGTAGAGATTGGGCCGAGAGCCAGACTGCCGTTCACCTGGGAAATTAGCACCGGACGAGAGATTGACAATCGGCCCGAATATCTCCCCTTGCGCGAGCTTGCCGATACAACAAACGGGTTGACTCGTCCGGGCGTATTCCGCTTTGCCCTACCTGCGCCCGCCTTCATCGGCGCACTGTCAAACGATGTGCAGATTGCGTCTGCGGCAGGCACGGGCGATCGCCCTCCACGCCTAGACAATCCTGAAATCGCCGCTCGCTTAGTCACCTGGATTCGGCTGCGCCCCACGGCGCGACTGTCCCACTTTGAGCTGAGCTGGGTAGGAATCAATGCGGTGGAAATTGACCAGCGGCAGACGTTGCGCGATCGCGTCCTGGGCACCTCAGACGGCACGGCAAATCCAGCTTTCGCCCTCCCTAATAGATCTGTTGATCCTGACAGTCTGGTCATTGAAATCGATGAGCCAGGGCTAGGCTATCGCCCCTGGCGAGCAATTGAAGATTTGGCGCTGGCAGACCGAGACGATAGCGTTTATCAGCTCGATTCAGAGGCAGGATCTGTTGTATTTGGCGATGGTTTACGCGGCGCACTGCTGCCAGTCGGTCGCCGGATCAGAGTTGCAGCAATGCGGGCGGGCGGTGGAACAGCCGGGAATTTGCCAGCCGGTTCCTTGAGTGAAATTTCTGCTCAAGACCTGCGCGGCAATCCGGTCGGCAAGCTGAAAGTACAGCAGCCTTTGCCCACTCAGGGCGGTGACGATGCAGAAGATTTGGCCAGCGCCGAACAGCGAATTCCGGCGATGCTGCGTCATCGCGATCGCGCCATCACCCAAAGCGACTATCGCCAGCTAGCAGCGGACACGCCCGGCGTTCGTGTGGGCCGAGTGGAAGTGCTACCGCGCTTTCATCCACACCATGTTTCCACTACTAGCGCTTTGACTCGTGAAGGCGTGCCGGGCGTCGTTTCTGTGATGGTGCTGCCGTTTCAGGGAAATGCTGCGCCGCCAAATCCTCGGCCCGATCGCCCCTTTCTAGAAACTGTTCATGCCTATCTCGACAGCCGCAGGCCGCTAGGCACCGAGCTATACGTAATCGGCGCTCAGTATCGACCAATTGGCCTGAGCGTGGGCGTCGATCTGCTAGACGGGTTTGACTACAGCCGCGTGCTGCTAGAAATTCGCACGGCTTTGTTCGAGTTTTTGTGGCCGCTGATTCCCGGTGGCTTATCAGGAACGGGGTGGCCATTGGGCAAGTCAGTCAGCGATCGCGAACTCGAAACGATTGTGGCTCGCACGGATGGCGTTCGCAGCGTGGATAAAGTCAATCTCTTTGTTCAAGTAGGCGATCGCTGGAGCCTGTCAGAAACAGGAGAGATCAAGCTAGAGCGGTGGGAGCTGCCTGAGCTGCTGTCTGTTGTAGTGGCTCAAGGCAAAACGCCAGAAACGCTGGCTAGCCTGCCGCCGATCGACGACGATGACCTGGGCGTGGGCGTTCCGGTTGTAGTGGAGGTGTGCTGATGGCAGATGCAAATGGCCAACGATTTTGGATGATTTCTGAGCCGGAGCAGTGGACGCTCGCTAATAGAGAAGATGGCAGTCCGTCTGGCGTGGAATATGATCGCGATCGCCGTCGCCTGCGGTTAGCCAGTCAGCGCCTGCGTCCGCTCTGGCCGAATCGCTGGAATATAGAAGTGATATTGCCCGGTGAGGAAGAATCTGAGCGTCTGCGGAGTCAGCCCTTTACCTTTACTGCTCAGGCTGTAAGCGAGACAGAAGAAGATAGCGATCTGTTAATCGCCGCAGTTAGTCCGCAGGCTCTACGGGCCAGTGATGAAGTAACAGATCTAAGCTTGCAAGTCGCCAACCTGGGCGATCAGCAGCGGGCGACGGTGACGTTGGGGTTGCCCGATGGTCGCTACACCACTCGCAGCGCTGTGCTTTCCACAGAAGAAACAGAAGTAGAAACAACAAATTCAACTTTAACGCTTCGCGCCTTGCTCAATCAGCCGGGTGCCTGGTCGCTGCGCCTCACCTTAGCAGACGGACGGCAAAGCCCGCCCTATCACTTCACGGTGCTGAATGCGGTAGAATCCGCTGATTCACTAGAGATTACGACATTAGAAGGAGACACTGCGCCAAATTCTAGCGGGTTTCAAAGATTACGCTTCTTGGGTCAGGGCTTTCAGAGCGGCATGAGCGCCTTTGTAACGTTTCCCGGTGGCAGCAGAGAGATTGCCTCTGGAGACTTGCAGCCTGTCGCGGAAGACAGTTTCGAGCTATTTATTGACTTGCAGGCGACTGCTATTTCTGCTGCCCGCGCTCTGTTGGAACAGGTGCCCGTTGTCCAAGACAGCTTTGGCACTCGCGCCCGTTGGGATGTCATTTCTAGAAGGGTGGTGGCTACGGGTGCGATAGTTCGAGAGGAAACTGAAGACGCCCTAGAACAGGCATTAGAACAGTCAGAAGAGTCAGAATCGACTGGCGAAATCGGAATTTATCTGCCGCCAACTGGGTATACGCCGACAGATTTAACGATGGGCTATGACGGCATTTTGTACGTGGTGCTGCATGCAGGCGACTCGCCCGATCGGTTAGTAATGGTTGATTTACGCGATCGCTGGAATCCTTTTTCCGTACCGCTGCCTACAAACTTCATTCCCTGGCGATTAGCCCCCCACATAGACGGCGGCGTCTATGCCCTCAGCCGCCCCAATGAGGAAAATCCTGAGCGTCAGCTAGTGCGCGTTCAAGGCGAGCCGCTGCCTCGGTACGCACAGCAAGCCTATACGCCGACGACCTTTCGCCCCTGTGAAGAGAATCCCAATCCACCGCGATCGCGCCAGCTATGGGCCGGATCGTTTGAAAACGAGGAAATGGTTGCGATCGCCTCCAACGAAAAAGGAGAACTCGCCCTGCTGAGCTGGGTCACCAACGCTGCTGCCAATCTTCGACTATGGAACAATTCTCAGAACAACTTCCAGAGCAACACCTGGCATTCTCCTATCGCCCTAGCAGGCGCTCAATACCCATTCAGCTTCAAGTGGCTACCCCACCGCCGCGTTGCCCTGCTGCTACCCGGTCTAACCACAGAATCAGTCGTCTACGCGCTGCCGCCTCTCAACCAGCTTGACCAACAAAATAGCGATTCAACTAACTCATCTCCCTTCATGCTTCGGCCCGCAGGCAGCTTCTATCCGCTACAAGACTACACAGGCGGCCCGTTCGTAAACGGCATCACCCAACCGCCCACCTACCCGACTAATTACCCAACGGTAGACAGCGTCAAAACGCTCTACCCACTCTCTTTGCGAACGTTTTCTCCAAACGGTCAGGCCAGCACTCGGCTAATCGATAGTCACAACGTTCAGACCGTCTGGCATCGTCTGTATCTAGAAGCTGTCATTCCTGCTAAAACGGGCATTCAAGTTTTCCTAGCCGCAACTGATACAGAAGCACCGCCACTAGCAGAGGACTGGTTTGAGCATCGCTTTGGTCAGCGGTTCGCGCCGGGGGTGCAGGCTGCTGGAGATCCGGCCTATGACCGACAGATTCCTCTGGGCGCTTGGGTTTCGCAAGCATCTGAAGTCCCGTATCACAGCGGCTTGCTAGGCTGCGAGATCAAACAGAATCAGCAGGGACTGTTTACGGCGCTGATTCAAAGAAGTGGACGGCAGGTGCGATCGCTTCAGGGTCGCTATCTCCAGATTCGCGTCGTCCTAAAAGGCGACGGCCACAAAACGCCCGAAATCGCTGCGATCAGAGCCTATGCGTCCAGATTCTCCTATCTAAATCAATATTTGCCGACGCTCTATCAAGAGTCTCTTTTTGGATCGGACGCCGATTCTGAAGGTACCAGCACCCCTGCCGATTTTCTAGAGCGATTCTTAGACAACTTTGAAGGCGTACTCACTCCGCTAGAAGATCGCATCGCTCAGGCGGATCTACTCACCGATGCTCGCACCGTACCCGCAGAGGCGCTTGACTGGCTAGGTAGCTGGGTCGGCGTCAGCTTTGATTCGGCCTATCCGGTCGAGCGACGACGAAAGCTGCTACAAGCAACGCCCCAGCTACAGCGACGGCGAGGAACGCTTGATGGGCTAAAGCAGGCGATCGATATTGGCACGGGCGGCAGCGTTAGCAGTGGTGAAATTGTTGTATTGGAAGATTTTCGGCTGCGGCGCACCTTTGCCACGATATTAGGGGCAAATTTGGCGGATACTACCAATCCACTCACGGCTGGAATCTCTGTCAGTGGCAACTCGTTTATAGGCGATACGCTAGTGCTGGGTGACGATCAGCAAAGGGAGTTCTTAGCTTTGTTCGGCGCAAACCTGCGGCTAGCAGAAGAGGGGGATGAAGAGGCGATCGCAACCTTCTTTGACAAGCTCGCCAACCGCGTCACCATCTACGTTCACAGCGATGTAGAACCGCAGGATCTCGGGCTGATTCGCCGCATTGCCGATCTCGAATCGCCCGCTCACGTCTACACCCGCGTTGTTGAAACAACAGTCCCTTTCCTCGTTTCTCTATCTGCCCAGGTCGGCCTAGATACCTATCTGCGACCGGAGCGGCAGAGGAAAGTCGTCACCATCGGCGGGGAGTCAGACCAGGGAGGTCCGGGTAGCTATTTAGGCATTCACGATGTTTTACAACAGACTGCTAGCCTAGATCCTCGGCTGACTGGCAACTTTAACGCAGATCTAAGATATCCAGTCGCACGGGGCGAAGCTGACGGTTCGCCGCTAGTCGGTGATTCGTTTGTACTCGATGCCAGTGAGTCTGAAGCCTCTGCGGGGCGCAGCATCAGTCGATATCGCTGGACTTGGCTAGATAGTAGTTAGGGAGTCGCGAAGCGACGGGGTGGGTCAACCGACATGCTATTTACATAACCAACATTCATTTAGATAAAAGGAGAATTTCCATGGCAGAATTTCGCGTTAATCAACCGATTGAGACCAGCGAGCCAAAGATTGAAGTCACTGTCGATCCTGAAAATCCGCTTCCGGTGGGTCAGGCTCGCTTCCGGCTAATCGTTGTGGACGATGCTGGCAACGAATCCGCCGCTGATGAGGTCAATGTCGTCATTCGAGATAGTGAACGACCTACCGCTGTACTTGATGCCCCAGAGCGCGTCAACTTCCGTGATAGCTTCACCCTCTCAGGAGAGCGATCTTCAGATGTGGGCGGTCGAATTGTGAGCTATCGTTGGGAGCTAGTGAACATTCCCGAGCGGCCCAATCGCCCCGGCATAGAGGGACCCGTCATCTTTCGGCCCGGCGATCGCCCGGTGATTAATCGCCCAGTAATCGACAACCCCAACATTCCAACACCGATAAACAACGGTTAAACAACAGCTAGACAACAGCTAGACCACTCGCCCTAGATCATCATGGTAAAGCTCGTACCCGGTAAACCGATTCAAACAAAAACGGCTCAGATCGTTGTCGATCCGGGCATTCCACCCGGACGCTATCGGCTGACCTTGGTCGTGATAGACGACTCTGGCAGCGAGAGTCGCCCCGCCGTTAGAACAATTGAAATCAGCAGACGCTTATGACTACTACCCCTGATCCACTCGCTGCGCCCCCTGGCTCGGATAGTCGCGCCCAGCCCGATAGAGTGTTCTATGCGGCGGGCGTTCTACTCGATGCGCCTGATTTTGCTGCCGAGCAGCTTTATCACCGGGGCCGTCTGGCCAGATCGCTCGCCTATCTTCACGGCAGCGGCACGATTTCTGGACTCAAAGTGCTTTTTCAAGGGGCAGTTGCTCCTGGTGAATTTGGCCTGATTGATCCAGACGATCCGACTTCTGAACAGGTTTTTCCCGATGGCCGCGAAGCTCGAATATTAGTACAGCCCGGTTTGGCTGTCGATCGATTAGGCCGACTGATCGAGGTGCCTGGTGCCGCCTGCCTGCGGCTACAGCCCTGGCTAGAAGATCTGCGGGATAGCAAAACAGAAGCAGAGTTAGATACCTTTGTTCATCCTCAGTCGGGTGAAGCCGATACGACCATTAGCAGAGGGAATTCGGCAACGCCTATCAGTGTCAGCGGCGGCAATCGCGGCATTGTTGCAGATATTTTTATCCGCTTTCGCATTTGTGAGGCGGGAGGACGTACGCCTGCTTTTGCCTCTGGGCCTTTTGATGCGACCGATGCCAACGTTCCAGCTAGGCTGCGAGATGCCTATGAGCTGAGCCTGCGACCTAGAGCCGAGGACACGGCTAATCTGGGCAATGTTTTACCACGTAGTCCTTGGGCTGATGCAACTGATTTGCAAAGCTTACAGAGCGCTGTCTTTGAAACCTGGGAAGAGACTAGCGCAGGCTGGACTAGTGAATCGCCTAACCCTAGAGCTGAACATGCCAGCGGCCAAGATACAACAGATTTGTTTTTAGCACGACTGCTGATCGTCACGCCAGAAGATGATAGTCCGCCAACCGCGCAGGTGGATAACTACAGTCGTAGCTTTGTCTATCCATCTGGTGCGATCGCCCGCTGGCAAGAAATCAATCGTCCCTCTCCCTAGTCCTTTTCACCTTTTTGTAGTCTTTTCTAGCTGCTCTCCTTACCACACCAAAACCGTCGCGCCATGTCTGACCCATACAACCCCGCCAGAGAAGATATCGAACAAAGCGAAAGCGTCATACTGACCGAAAACGGTACGCTGATCACTTCTGAGCAAAGCAGACCGCTCTATTTCGACGGGCGTTTCCTAAAGGCTGAAGATCTCATTTCAGAACAAACCTACTTTCTCAAGCGACAGGCTACCTTGAACAGAGCGAATGGCTTTGGGGTCGTGCGTGGATTAGAAGTGACAGAAGAGAGGACATCTAGGTTTCGAGTGGTGATTGCTAAGGGCAGTGGCGTCACGCCTAGCGGCGAGTCGGTAGTGCTCGAAAATGACTTGCCCATCAATCTGTCGGATACGGCTCGAATTGCCATGTACGATGCGGCAATGGGAGTGGCCCAGAAGACACCGGATGCGGAGAATGCGAGAGAGTCAGCGCGATCGCAAACAGGCGTCTTTATCCTGGGGCTAAGGCTGGTGGAATACAAGACAGGAAATGTACCGAGCTTTCCAACTAGTAGCGGCGGGCTAGCGACTGGAACAATCGGCACCCAGAAAGGTGAAATTGTGGAGGCGACAGCGGTGACGCTAGCTCGCTACAGCGATGTAGGAGAGGACAGAATGCGATCGCGTATCGCTGGTGACATCTTCTCGGGTAAAACAATTCCTCCAGAGCCTGCCAACATGCTGCCGCTAGCGATGATTGCGCTAGAGAACAACAGAATCCAGTGGGTCGACAACTTTCTCGTTCGCCGAGAGCTAAGAAACGTGGCCAGCGGTCCGCTCGGACTGCAGACGGTGCCTCGGGCGCTACGCTTTGCTCACTTACAGCAATACAATCAGCAGCTTAGTGAAGAAACTTCACCTGATAAGGGCAGATTTTCCGCGTCTAGCAAGTTTGATAGTTTGCCTGCCGCTGGCCGATTGCCCAGATCAGCCGTTAGCACAGAAGACTTTAGCCAGACTTACTTTCCGCCGGAGATTTCGGTGCAGCTCACCGCTGTTCCTACTGACGAAGTGGCCGCGCTGATAGAAGATTCGCTCGTCCTACCGCCCATCAATCTCAGAGCGAGTGCCGCCGAGCTAGAAAGTCTTTCTCTTCTACTAGTGATTCCGATGATAAGACAGGCGCTGACGGAACTCAAGCGAAAGCTAGCAGCGGCATCAGCGACTGCGGCTGCGCCTCAGCCAATTCCAACAATCTCCTCGATTCGCTTTCAAAATACAGCCTTCTTTCGCAAACCGCTGATTCTGAGCGTGCCAGGTGCGATCGCCAAACGTAATCCCCTCCAAAAGCTCTACGACCTCAAGCGTCCAAAACTTCTTCGCCTACAGCCACCAACTAATCCTACAGACGAGCAGTCTGTCGACGATCTTTGGCAGCAGGCTCTGACAGGTGCGAGTGAACTTTGGTATGTTCGTCAGCGAAACATTCCCTATCAGTCAGAGATTGTCGGTACAGCCGTTCCGCTGACCGGAGACGATACCACCGTCGAGCGTCAGGTCAATGAACGCATTGCTGAACTTGATCTCACGAGTCGATTCGCCGATCTTCAGAACAACGCAGGTGTTATTGCTAGAGCAGAAGTTGTCTCGCTTCTGGGCTCTCCTCAAATCAATCGATCTAATCTCTTACTTCGTAGCGCGATTAGAGACTTGGGAAATATCTCCCCAGCCGAGCCAACAGAAACTGACGAACCTTCCACGGAAGCTAATCCAATCACCAATCCAATCACCAATCCAATTAATAGAGCCCGTGTGGCGCGTGTGGCCGAACGCTTCGGCGATCCCAGACTCGGTGAGGGCATCAGCCGCCTAGAATCTGTTGCACCTGCCATCAAAGAGAACGAAGCCATCGTCAGCGCCCTAGCCGATTCTGGCGATGTGATTGCCTTAGACCGGGTCGCACGTACGCTTTCACCCAGCGAACTCAACACCTTTGGCCGAGAGCTAACGACCCTAGCGCAGCGTGGCAATACGGCAGAGGTGAGTTCTTTAATTCGCAATCGCTTGGAGGTGGTCCGATGAGCAATTCAACGGGTGGTAAATCGGCTAGTTCAAGGAAGACCAGTTCAACAAAGCTCAGTCCAATAAAACGGATAGATGATGTACTCTTTGGCGAACGCATTGTTGAAATGAGTCCACCGCCCGACAACCCGCAGGAGCTAGGGCGAAGACGGCTCAACCTATTCGAAGGGCGCAGGCTCAGCCATCAAAATCTAGCGCTGGCTCAAAATCACATTGACCGCCATCTAGCGCGGCTAGGTCAACAGCTTTCACCCGGTGTGATTGACGGTCTAGTCGCTTCTTTTGTGGATGAGGGTTTTGATAATCCGCTAAACCAGCGACTGTTGATTTCCGACGGGTCTGGCCTTAGCCACTTGGGTGAAGACGTTCAGCTACCCGCAGATCACGAAGTTGTGGTTGGTAATCTGTCAGTCTATGCGCCGCCTGAAGTGCTGCAACCGCCTGAAGAAGCTGAAGAATCTGAAGCTGAAGAATCTGAATCTGAAGAGTCTGAAGGCGAGCCAACCGAGGAACCCATTGAAAGCGCGCTCAGACCTCGCAGGCTAGGCGGATCTTTACAGTCGCTAGTGAGCCAAGACGTTGACCTACCCAAAGTAGGAATTCTGCTGCTAGAGCCTGTGGTTGTTAACAGCGCTAGCACCGAACCCAGTGACGATCCCTGTCAGCTCAATATCGAGGGGTTAGCCTTTGCCAACCTGAAAAAAATCAACGGCGTTCGACTCTCTCTCTATACCTGGCCAGAAGAGTGGCTGTCTTTGCCACCGCTAGCAACAGAATCAACCGACACGGCAGGTGTAAATCGCTGGCGCAGCAGTCTGGCCTACAGCATTTTTCGGCGTGAGCTAGCTGAGCCGATGCCCTGGGAATCGTTTGGCGTACCGATTGCTCTGCTAGGGTTTGACGCGAATTGGAAACTGTTGTTCAGCGATCGCCACGCAGTGGTTCGGCAGGGCGGCAGATCGCTTCATCGGATGCTGCCTGTTCCTAACTCTGGCAATCCCTTTTTGTGGCAGGCCAGAATAGAACAGTTTGCCGAGCAGCTATTTGAGCTAGATCGCGATCGCATTCCGGTAGAAGATCTGGCCAATTACTTCACCTGGCTACCGCCTGCGGGTGGACTACCGCCCGATGTGATCGAAAATTTAGCGCTGCCACCAGGCGGAACGAACGGCGATCGCATTCAGCACTTTTTTCCCACCGGCTACCGCATCGAAGCCGCGCCCATTCCCAAAGATCAGCTAGATCTAATCTTTAAAGAAAGTGCTTCCCTTCAGCCCTACGACACCGTCAGCAACGACGCTTCTAACCAGGTGAAGCTGCTTGTCCCCGTAGAAGAAGAGTATTACGATCCTGATCTATTGAAAGTAGAAGAGATTGACCCGGAGTTCAACACAACGCTTTCTCGCTTCATCAACGATCGGGCGGCTGTGCTGCATCGGCGTCAGCTAGTACGTGATCGCGCCTCCTTACTCAACCAATCTATCACGGGCAAACTCAGCCTCTACCCCAGCCCCGACCCAGACCAGCTAGAATTCAATGAAAAGGACATACCAGATTCTCCCTTTGACAGTCAAAGCGCCCACCAAAGCAGCCTCTCACGAGGAATACACGAGCACGGCTTTAACGTTTCAAGCACAGGCGATACGCTGACACTTCAGGCGGGCGATCGCCTACTCACCTATGTCTATCTCGATGTAGACAATCCGCCCGCGCAGCTAATGCTGACCTTTCGGCTAGGCAAAAACAGCGAACACCGGGCCTATTGGGGACCTGTTTCTAGCCGGATCGAAAGAGGCATTCCCGGTACGGCCAGCCTGTATCGCGTGGGCAATCTGCCAGTGGCGGACGAATGGATTCGGCTAGAAGTGCCGATGGACGCAGTCGGCCTAAACCCAGGTAATGTTCTGACTGGCATGACGTTTAGTTTGTTCAACGGCAGAGCCGCCTGGGGACACACGGCGCGCCTAGCAAATGACGGCAGTGAAGACACCTGGTTGGGAACAGAATTGCCTAACAGTGCGACCGTATTGCCAACGGGAGAAACTAGCGAGCCCTGGCTGTGGCTAACGGCTGAAGAAAGACTGACGCCCTTTGAACAGCGCTATGGCATTGAACAAGAATCGGCAGTAGATAAGAACAACAATCCGATTACAACTAAAGTGATTACGCCAATCGAAGTGCTCAAAGCCGACCTACGGGCGTCTTCGCCAATTGACTTAGACGCGGTGAGAATTGTTGAACCCAAATCAGATGACGATAAAGATGGATTAACCGCAATCTTGAGCTTAATTCCGTCAGAATCGCCTGTGACCGGAAATGTAAGGGCGCGATCGCTCACCATTCGCGGTGTTCTCTCCGCAGCCGACCGCGATGCCCTGACTGCCTATTCCAACTCTACGCAAGAGGGACTTGGCGATGTTTCTGCTGCCGTTCGCAATATCTTTCGAGATGCGATCGCCGAGTTATTCACCCAGTCACAAGACAATACGCTGCTAGAAAGCATTACCGAACAGGGACTAGCGCCTTTTATCAGAGAGTTAGAACAGCGCAGTAGCGAAGCCAACGACACTGTCGAGTTTGGCTTTTTGCAGGTGCGTACCGATATGTTTCGAGTGCGTCAGTTTGTTCTAGGCGAAGAAGAAGCTAGCCGCCTGTCAGTTTCTCCTACCTTGGGTGCGATCGCCAAACAAGCCAGCGCCAGCGGTAGTCAGGAAGCACTCAACAGTTTCTTTGAAAAGATCAAAGCCGATACTATCTTAAAGTCTCCCAACGAGCTTGTTATCCAGCCACCGACTAGCTTCGAGCCAGTGAAGATTTCTTCGGCTCCTAGAGGACTAGAGTCAGAACTCTCCTTCATCGAGGCTAGGGTCCGCACGCCTAGGACATCATCGACACGCCCGCCCCGTTCTACTCTCTCTGCCGCTGGCTTACCGGGATCTCAGGCTGCTAGCACTGATACTTTATTTCGCTCAGGCGTAGCAAGTACTGGTAGTCAGCCGCAGCGGTTCGATCTATCTAGCAATATCAACCGCATCATCGGTAGTGGCACAAGCACCTCATTCATAGAAGCGCGTCCAATCAACAATATCATCACCTCCGACGCCCAATTCTTTACGACAGATAGAGCAGTTAGAGCAATCGATAAAAGCGACCTACTCGCCGCCACCGTCAGCCTAAGAGACGCAAACCAGTTGCCCAGAGCAACCGATACCTCCACTCAAAAACTCTTCTTCGGCAAAACCTCAAAAGCCGTTGTCAATCAGTCGCCTATCGTTGGCAAAGTCAACCCCAGTATCACCATTGCTGAAAGGCTAAAAGAACCGCCCGCCCCTGAAACTCGCAACTATACTCTCGCCGGTAGAGTCTCCGTTTTCAGCGGCATCGCCAACAACGCTATTTTTAAAGATCTCTCGCTTCCCGGCAAGTTTCAAGGCACATTTGGTCAGCTTAAACAGCGGCCCGACAGATTCGAGGCCAATCCAAAAGACCTCTCCGAGTCTCCCGACGAGGCCGAATACTTCTCTTCTAGCGTGCGCGTACTAGACGATACCGTCGCAGCGCTACGACTTGCCGAGCGGCGTTTGGTTGACTATGGAGATGCGATCGCCCGCGCCGAAACCACCCTCAATCAGCTTCAAGCCCTTCGCCAGCAGGCCAACAGCCGTCTCAGCGTCCTCGAAGACGACCTCGCCGTCACCCGCCACGACGTCTCCGTCACCCGTTCCCTACTCGCCGAAGAACAACAGCGCATCGACGCCATCAACCAGCGCCGCCGTTCCATCCTAGAAAACCAGGTAGACTTTGTCTTTTATCATCGTCCTCGCAGCCTTGGACCAGACATCGACGTGCCCATGCGTGACCTGCTCCCAGGCGTTCAGTTTCCGGCTCGGCCCACCTGCCTCCGCTATCCGGTTCGCCTACCCGAAGCGCTCAAAGAAGCCTCAGAACTGTTGCGTCAATCGCCCATCAACTGGTTCCCCGAAACTCGAGTAAAAACTAAGCAATTCAACCGCCCCGAGCCGCTACTAAAAGCCATCGACCAGAGCGTCATCGCCGCTAAAACTAAAGCAGTCCAACCGAGCACGCCAGCCCTAAACAGATTCTCACTTCAAAGTGCTAGCTACGCCAGCGCTATCAGTCGCACTGTTGTTTCTCAGCGGCGAGTTGTCGAACAGTATCGCGTTGACCGCACTCAGGTCGAACCCAGCCGACTTGCCGCCGTTAGCTGGCAGTCCCTGATCCAGCGGGCGTATTTCATCCTCACCCTTGGCGATCTAATCGACAACAACAGCGGTGAGCTGTCGCGCTCAGCTTCTAGAGAGTTCACCTATCTCACTCGGGCGCTGGGCTGTTTATACAGCCAATTTAGCCAGGTGCGTCCGGTCATCCGTCTCGCCTGGGCCGAACGACTCAGCCAATACGACAATCCTGTCAGCCTACGCAACTTTGGCAACCTGCCGCGCTGGGGAGAAATCGACTATCTCGCTCGAAAAGAGATGCAGTCAGTTGCAGACTGGCTGTATTCACGGGTGTCTGACGACTTTGCCGATACGATCGCCCTAGTCAACGATCTCGTCCGCATTTGCATTCTGCTAGCCAGCGCCGCCCCCGTCGATCAAATCATCGCAGGCCGCGTAGAATCGCCGACACCCGCCAGCAAAGGCAGCAGCGTTAATATCACCATCAACCCCGCCCAGGTAGCAATCGGTATGGAAGTCTCCTTCTACGACAAGAGCAACATCGCCGTGGCTACAGGCATCGTTGAAGATATGATTAGCAACCGCGCCGCCGCCCGCATCACCGCCACCTATACCCAGACCGTTCAGCTCGCCGCCAACACCCGCGCCCGCTTTCAGTCCGCAGTTGATTTTAGTGATTTAGAGGTGCTGCTATGACGCTAAACTCATACGTGATCGCCCTCCCAACCCGCCGCGTCCATCAAGTCCAGCTCACCGCGCCTTCCCACAATCTAATCGGTCGAGGTCGCCTCCTGCTAGAAGACGCGCTGCACACCGTCAGCCTGCCCGCCGCCGCCAGCAGCCAACTGTTGTTTATTCGCCAGCTCGACGTTGGCAGCATTCACAGCGCTAAAAGCTCAGCCGCTC
>NZ_JADEXO010000224.1 GCF_015207105.1 cf. Phormidesmis sp. LEGE 11477 | reverse complement strand
CTCACCCCGAACAGCCGACCGATCCCTTTTTACTCATGTTCGTAGCCGACTTCGACGCCCTCAGCTACCTCAACAAACACGCAGGCGAACACGCCCCTGAATTCTCTGTAGAGTATTGCGATCGCACTAAAATAAAATCCATTTGCGATCGTTGGAGCTACAAAGGCGTCGGCATCGTCAACGATCCGCTTGTCCCCCGCGTGGAGTTCATGAGCCTCTAGAGATTCAAAGACTCAATCCAGTCACCTAGCCCGTTCAAGATTAGCTGTACGCCAATTGCCATTACAAATAGTCCTAGCAGTCGGCTCAGTGCCTGAATTCCACCAGCGCCCAAAACCTTTAGTAATAAAGTAGAAGAGCGCATCGCTACGTAGATAATCAGCCCAATTAGACAAATTGCAGTTGCGATCGCCAGCAAATTTCGTGCCGTTTCAATGCCTTGCGTCCCCTGGCTGGCCTCAGCCGCTAGTCCTAAAGCCACCGCAATTGCTCCTGGCCCTGACAGCAGCGGAATCGTCATTGGCATAAACGAAATATCCTTGTGGTGCTCTGCTTTATCAGTCGCATCCCGATTTTCTAGCTCACTGACCTTCGACTCTGCGTTCATCGTATTCCAGGCCGCATGGAACACCACAATCCCTCCTGCAATTCGCACCACTTCTAGTGAGACTCCAAAGAATCGAAGCAGCGTACCCCCGACCAGTAGAAAGCCTACTAGCAGAAAAATCACATTTAGAGCAATCCGCCGAGCATAGATACGCCGCAGCGACTCAGGCACACCTGCTGTCAGTACCAGAAAGATAGGCACGCTACCAATCGGATCAATCACCGGAAACAGCGCCGCAATACTTCCCAAAATAAAGTCAGCAAATTCTTTGATAGGCATTAGCCGACCTCAAAAGCGAACATCAAAAAAAGAGTTTAGCGCTTAAAGCTGCATAGCATCGTAAGAGAACCGCCACCCGTTCGATTCATCACTTCAGAGCCCTCTACTCGAACAAACCCAGTCCGTTCATATAATCTCAACGCTGGATTGTCTGTACGAGTGCTCAAACATATGGCTGAGAACTCAGGCTGGACAAGCTCTAGGATCTTGGTGAGTAATGCGGTTCCGATACCTCTACCGCGCACTTCGGGAGCTACTGCAATCGCTAGCTCTGGGATGTTGTCTGCGATATATCCGTACCCGCGATTGTCCTCAGACCAAAGCCGAACCCAGGCTGCTCCTACAGCAGTTGCGCCCTGCTCTGCAATGACACCTAAATCACCCTTTCTTCCCCACCCTGTAACATATCGAGCTATGTCAGAGTTAGTCTGCACTGCTATTAAGGACGATTCGTGCGCTGCATACATCAGCATGGTCCATAGTGTATCTACATCCTCAGTGCTTGCAGGGCGAATCGCAATATTGAGCATCAATCAAAGTTTCTCTTAGGATTTCATTCAACAATCAATATCGTCTTCCTTCGCGGTAGACGTACATATTTATAGCCGCGATCGCAAAACAAATCATAAAGATCATCAGCCGAATCCCGTAGATCGGCTCGTTGATCAGCCTGCCGTCCTCAAACAATGGCGTCAAAGACGGTTCTAGCTTAGCCAGCAAAAACCCACAGGCAAAGGCCGAAATCGTAGACATCGCCTGCGAGAACTTCTTAATTTCCTGACTAGTCGTCGGCGCAATCAAGAAACCCACCAGCCAGCCCGTCGCCCAGCCCGCCGTTCCAACTAGCACCGTCTGAGCGAATCCAGCATCGTCAAGCTCTTGATGCACCGTCCGCGCAATCCACAGCACGATGCCAAAAACAACAAAGCCAATCAGCAAACTTGCAAAAGACCGCGCCTGATTCATAGAGATAATCCATTCCATCTAGCTTGCAGGCTGAGCGCAGTCGAAGCCTAATTCAATCGCGATAGCTTGATTCGAGGATCGACAAACGATAGCGCTAGGTCCGCCAGCAGATTGCCCAAGATCAGCATCACTGCCCCTAGCACCAAACTTGCCATGATTAAGAATAAATCCTGCGTCTGCACAGCCTCTAGCGTTAGCTGACCCAAACCAGGCCAGCTAAAATAGTTCTCCACAATAAAAGAACCGCTGAGTAAGCTCGAAAATTCAAATCCTAGAATAGTGATTAAAGGGTTGATCGCATTTCGTAGGGCATGTACGTAGATCACCTTGCTCTCTGAAAGTCCTTTCGCCCTGGCCGTTTGGATATAGTCTTGGCGCAGTACATCTAATAGCTGACCGCGCATCAGCCTTTGCAGGCCCGCAAAGCTAGTGATACTCAGCGCCAGCGTCGGCAAAATCAGATGCCAGCCGATATCCAGCAGCTTTCCTATCCAGTTGAGATCTTCGTGAAAAAGACTCGTGCGTCCGCCGACGGGAAATAGCGGCGTCGTTAGCTGTGCGAAGAAGAGCAGCAGCAGCCCCGTGATAATGGTTGGAAAGCCCTGGCCAATGTAGCTCAAAACCCGCAGCGTCCGGTCTACGATGTTATTTTGGTTGACGGCGCTGATAATGCCCAAAGGAATGGCGATCGCCCAGGTCACAAAGATAGAGGCTGCCGACAGTATGATCGTATTGGGTACCCGTTCCCATAGAAGCTCTAGTGCTGGCCTTTGATAGGCAAAGCTAATGCCAAAGTCAAACTCTGTGATCACCTGCCTTAGCCATATAAAATACTGCTGCCATACCGGCTGGTCTAGACCAAAACGAGTCTCTAGATCGGCAATCGTCTCGGGTGAAATCTGCGGATTCTGACGAAATGGGGTCAAAAAGTCGCCTGGGGCAAGCTGCACGACGACAAAACTAAAGGCCGTCGCTAGTAGCAGCGTCAGCAGTCCCTGCAATATCCTCTTTACGATGTAGCGAGTCGTCTCGCCCAAGAAAAAATCACGCAGCAGCGAGCCGGCTTTGTTCGATGCAGATAGCTGGCTAGAAGAGGGTTGAGAGGGTGTCATATCCAATTTCACCGCTTAATACGTGAGCAAACTCATGAC
>NZ_JADEXO010000116.1 GCF_015207105.1 cf. Phormidesmis sp. LEGE 11477 | reverse complement strand
CCCGAACACCGTTCAAAACAATTGCGCCAATCCCGATCAAGCAGCCCGTTTCGATATGGGCGCTGTGAACAACGGCGCGATGACCCACTGTGACATAGGCTTCTAGCACCGTAGGCTGATCGGGATCGCCATGTAAGATAGCGCCGTCTTGAATATTCGTGTGCTCACCAACTTGGATACTTTCTACATCACCTCGAACCACAGCGCCGTACCAGATACTAGCGCCTGTGCCGATATCCACCTGGCCAATCACAGTGGCATTACTGGCAACAAAAGCGGCTGCGCTCAAATCCGGCTGCTTCAAAAGTGAAGGAGTTGGCAGACTACTAGAAGACTTTGATAAGGACATGGTTGAATTTACGGGGATAGTCCGCTAGCTAGAAGAAGTCGATTACTATAGACCTTTAGGTTGTGGCATCAATCACCCAGCCAAATCATTCAGATTCATTACCCAGACCACTCCTCAGCGATAGAGACTTTTGATGCTAGGCTCCGCCTCTCAATATCCCATATTCGGCCCGGAAGTACACTGTCCCCACTGCCGCCAGACGATTCCTGCGTTGGTGCTAACAGATAGCTATCTATGCTCTCGCCACGGTGCGTTTGAAGCTAATCCGAAGACTGAAGAGCTGGTACATGTGCAGTCGGGGCGGCACTGGCGTCGCTGGCAAGAGCGATGGTATCGGCAGCACACCCATCCAGATGGCATCCGATTTGAGATTCACGAAGAGCTAGATCGGCTGTATACGCAGGGCTTTCGGGCGACTCGGGTGATTATTGCTGAGCGCTATCGACAGTTGATGAGTCCGTATTTAGAGCATGGCGCACCCTGGCAAAGTTCAGGGCGTGAGAAGATTCCCAAGCTGTATGGGCTGCCGGTGACATTTAGTGAGCCAGCCTCGGTGACGCCGCAGTGGGCAGTGGTGAATTTTGATCTAGAAAAGGAACCGGGTGTGCCGACCCAATATCGATATCTGAAGATGTTTGATTAGGCAGATGATTCTCTAAGGTCTGCTGTTCGTTTTCGATTCCTCATCCTTCGCATTTCCTATGCATCACGCTTCGATCAAAACGGCGGATATTCATCAGGCGATCGCATTCTACGAACGGCTGGGGTTTGAACTCGAAACCCGGTTCACGGCTGGGATTACACTAGCCTGCTGGATGACGGGGCTAGGCGGACGAATTGAGCTGATTCAAGTACCCGAGCCCAGGCCGGCGCTAGATGCGTTTGTCGATGAGCACTATACCGGCTACTATCACCTGTCGTTTGATTTGACCGACGAAATTGAGAGTTTGCCGGCTTGGTTGGGGAGCCTACGTACACAGGCCCAGGCTACTGGCGGGCGGCTCAGCGTTCTATTAGAACCGCAGCAGCAGCAAATTGGCGATCATCTCTATGAAGTCGCTTTCATAGCAGATACAGACGGGCTTCCTTTGGAATTTATTCGGCGGATTGAGAATGGGCGTTGATCAGATGCCATTTGCAGACAACTGGGCATATCTGAAAACAGAGCTGACCTGGTTGGATCGACTGCTGATGCTGGCGATCGCGCGTCAAAAGAAAGAGACCAAAGAAGTGCGAAAAGTAGCTGCCAACCGCGCTGATGTGGTGAGTAGCCACTGGTGGAAGGGCGTCATCCTCGTGCCTAATCCAGGCTATGACGACCGCCAGGTAGTGCCCACACCGCGCCAGCGCAAGTCAACCGGCTATCAAAGTCAGCTAGAAAATCGAATTAAGCTGACGGCGGAAGAGAGCGTCGTGCTGGCGCTGCCCTCCTTGCGAAATTATCTGAATCTGACGCTATTTGAAAAGAATTTGATTCTGATGGTGCTAGCCCCCGAAGTCAATCGGCGCTACGGCCAGCTCTATCACTTTTTGCAGACGGGCGAGGAGAGTAAAAGCGCCTCTGATTTGCCGATGATGGACTTGGCGCTGCGGTTACTCTGCCGCAACGATCTAGAGCGACGCCGGGCCAGAGCCAGTCTGATCGGGCCGCAGTCGCTGATTGAAAAGCGCATTCTTCGCTATGTATCGCCGCGCGCCACAACTCGACTGAGCAGCTATCTACAGCTAACCGAAGAGTGGGTAGATTACCTGCTCGCAGAACAGCCCGATCAGCAAGTGCTTTTTCAGCGGCTAGCAACCTCTCAGCCCGAGCCAGTTTTAGCGCTGCCCGAGCCAACTGCGGCCACGCGCGCGGTCAAGATCCGCCAGCCAGCAGTGTCTTGGGATCAGCTAATCTTGCCAGCCCCGGTTATTTCACAACTGCAAACGCTTTGTCAGCAAGCATCTGCGAGTTTGCTGACGCGATCGCAAACAGGGCATACGGCAATGCTAGTCGGGGCGATGGGGACTGGCAAGACCATGGCGGCAGGGGCAATCGCCAATTCCCTGCGTCAGCCGCTATGCGAAATCGATCTCAGCCAGGTTCATCCTGACGATGCGCGCTCAGTGCTGCTCACGCTTGATGCGATCCGCTATCCTGTTCTGTTGATTCGATCGGCTTCGGTTTGGTTTGGCCGCAGCGCTGATCTACCAACGGCCTCTTTATTGCAATGGTTACAACAAAGGCGGAATGCGCCCAGTTTGACCTTGTTTAGCACTCGCTATCTGCACACTGTCAAGGCGAGCTGGCGGCAGCAAATGGATATGATTTCTACGCTGCCTTTGCCTCACAAAATGGCCCGACAAACGCTGTTGCGACAGGCATTTTCTGGCATTGTTTGTAGTGACCAGATCGATTGGGAGAGTTTGGCAGTGCAGATGAAGCTGAGCGGTGGGGAGCTGAGTGCGATCGCTCAGGCGGCAGTTGCGATCGCCCAGTCTAAACATGCCAAGACCGTCACATTCAGCCACATTCAACAAGCGATCAAACGTAGAGGACTCTCTATCAACTTAGTTAGCTAGCCTTACTCAGCTTGCTTGCTCAGCTAATATAATTGCGGTTTAGACCAAGCCAGCCCAATCTCTTCGTCTCTACGAGCGCCAGTACCTGACTCATGACCTACACGCTCAACAAACCGCTTTCTCTCGACGACTTTATTAGGCAATATGCCGATAATCCTCGCTACGAACTGGCCGATGGAGAGCTGATTGACACAGAATCTACTGGCCCTCACGAAACCGTAGGGGGTAAGATTGCCACTCAACTCGGCATGGCAATCACACTGGCCAAACTACCCTGGTTCATTCCTCGGACTTGCTTACTTCGACCCTCAGGGGAAGCCGCTACGGCTCGCCGCCCGGATGTTGTTGTACTTGATGAAACCGCCTTATCCAGCGAACCACTATGGGAACGTGAACCAGTCATCACCCTAGGTCGCTCTGTCAAAATGGCGGTTGAGGTTGTCAGTACCAATTGGGAAACCGACTATGCTAGGAAGTTAGAAGAATACGCTCTATCCGGCATCTCTGAGTACTGGATTGTAGACTTTCAGGGTTTGGGCGGCACTGTCTTTATTGGTAAGCCTAAGCAACCTACCTTCACAGTTTGCCAGTTGCAGGGCGACGAGTACGTTCAGCGGCAGTACAGACGCGGGGAAACAATTCTCTCACCGCTCTTGCCGGATCTCAAATTACAACTAGACGATGTGATGCCTCGATAGTTGTCTTCAGTCCATGTCACACTCGACTTATCTACATCGCGCCGCCAACAGTATCGGAAGGGTTTTGGGACTGTTTACACGTATTGTTTAAGGCACTACTGATCGTGTCCAACCGTTCTCTTTACGTTATTCTTCATGCCATACCTACCTTTAGAAGTGGAGAGCTACTCGGTCACCTCAGAACGTAAGCCCAGAAGCGTTATCTTCTGCTGAACCACGCCTCTACAGAAGAGTACCTGCGGCTACTAAAATTTTTTTAGTCAGACTTCCCAACGCAACTGCCGAACCTGCACTGTTTTTCAAGCTCTCTAAGGTCTTCTGTATCGAAGTTAGTTTATCAACCACCCGCGTCTTCTTCGGCGGTTGTGCCCGTGCAGCATCAATGGCTTCTTCAGTACTGTACCTCAAGTCCTTACTGTCGTCTGGTGGTATATCTTCAGCCTTGCTTAAGTCCGTTAGAAGTTTCTGAAGTGCTTCTAGTAAGTCATCGCGTTCCGAAATGTCACTTTCACTAGAAGTAGTGCTGGCAATGGACTGATTGTTACTAACCTCATTGCCCTGTCCAACGGCACTATTCGTCATACTCATAGCACCACCGCCAGTATTGATGCTGGCTGAATTATTGGACATTGTGTTACCTCTCTGAATAACGCTTATTAGTCGGCTAGACAATTAATACTAGGAATGCCTATCTTTCAGCAGTGCTGCTACGATACTTTGTTGTCAGTACCTACAGCTGAATTGACCATACTGATAGCACCTCCCTCAGTATTTATTTGCGTCACATTGTTGATTTGCTGAATGAATGCGTCTAAGCTTTCGAGTGGAAGCTTTTCTTCTTCAAAAACGTTCCTTACTGTCTTCACGATCAAAGAAACAGTGCTTTTTGAAAACATGAAAACATCATCGTAATCAAAAGGGCCGCCGCCAATTATCCCAGGAAATTCTTGACGTATAGCGAGCATTACATTCTTTTCGTAGCCAATACGCCAGAACAGCTTCCACCAGATTATAGGAATAGCGAATAGAGATAGGAAAAGAGTAAGTGGGCTCAAAAAAAACAAGGCAGCTGTAATTGCTCCCTTCTTCAATAGCTTAAACCAGCTCACATTACCTAATGTATAAACATCCAGACCAACATAAAGGTTCTCTCCAAACTCAATAAAGCGCACGAAAACTGTCGATCTGTTTCCATGAACGGTATCTCTAGTTATAAGGATGTATCTGCGACGATCCTGTGTATTCGCAGCGTCTTTAGCATAGATTACTGGGCGCACCTTTGAATCACCCAAACGACCTTCAGAGACTGCCTGATAGACACGGACGTAAAGCTTTTCGCAAATACTATCTATATCGTTTTCCTTTTTGTCAATCCTATATGTATGCTGTAGGTCAAATGCTCGTATCTTTAGACCGACACCATCTTCGGGAGTACCAATCTTGAACCAGCTAAATCCAAGATTTACGATTGATGGCGCACCAATATCTTGCCAGCTCAGGGAATCGAAACCGCGAGCTATTGAACTACTCTCTACTCTGTTTTGATTACCTTTAGGAATGGAATCCTGTAATACTGTGCTCACGCCTCCCGATTTTCCTGTTGCAGCAGCTCTTTCAGACTCACGCGCTAATGAGCTAGGCTGGGCGATTGTACTTAGTGCCTCGTCATAGGTTGTCGAAGCTTCAACGTCGACTGGAGTCGCGATTAAGGAGATCTCACTTCCGATCTCAATACGGGTTTGTGAATTTATTGGATACTGAGTGACAGGTCGGTATTGAAAAAGAGAATTTCCATTAACAAAAACATTATTTTTCTGACTGATCTCTTTTACCTGCCATACACCCTCATTAGAACTAAAGCTAAATTCGATGTGATGTGTAGATACATCAGAAGAATCTGGGAGAGGCAAGCTACATCCTTTATCGCTACCTGCTATGTATCTCTTCTGCCCAGGAGTGAGCTCATAACTCTGTTCAGCATCCTTTATATCACCCAGCTCTTTTACACTGTTGACTCTCTCTATAAAAACTGTGAGCTTCAAAATAGATGCTTCAAACCTCTCCGATCAAGTTTTCTAAATCAATTCAAATAAAAGTTATTCTGAAAGGCATTTCGAAATTACTACGTCAAAAAACACTCCTGTCCCTGCATCTGCTATCTGCCGTAAGTTTTTCCTGAATCTTTACGCTGTGAACTACGAAACTGACGCTTTCTCTAGAGATTTTACCTGCCTTTTCTTGTATAAGTCACAGAGACAGCTATTTCGAAACAGTTTAAACATATAATCTTGATTTATTTTTCTAAAGCATTACATTCACACTGAGTTCTCTTAAACTATCAAGAATAGACTACTAAGAAGTATTGAGTATTAACAACTTAAATAAACGAAGAAGCCGCAGTAGATTTCATATGGTGGCGAAATAAAGTAATCGAGAAAGTTCAAAAGAGAAAGAATTTCAGTCTTTCTCTAGAAATTCTAAGACCGCTTCAACAGCTATTGTGCAATAGAGATAGCCGGGATAATACATGCGTACTTTTTAGCAAACAGTTATCAGTTTAAACTAGTGGGTCATTTGCTATGGTCATGGCCTTTCTTGAAATCGAGCAAACCTTATGGAGAGAGCATTCTCGACTTTGCAAATGGCTACGGTCACGACAAATGACCCACTAGCCCCTTGATGTCTTATTATCTAGACCTTTCGGTACTGTGCCGAAAGCGCGTCTCATTTCATGTCTCATTCTTCGATTGTCAGAAAGCCTCAGGATTTTTGAGACTATGGGCTAGTGAAGTTTGAACAGACCAAACCTACGATTCTTCGAGTAGAAGACGCAAAGCCCTGAGAATGTAGGCTTTCCAAGGTTCAGAAGTTGGTTGAAAAATGCGTGAGTAGAGCATGATTCCGCTCATGGTATCGAATACCAATCCAGGGTCTAAATCCGGCTTCACTTCGTTTCTAGCCTTGGCTCGTTCTATCACAACCGTAAAGGCTTGTCTGCGCGGCTGTAGATAATTCTTCCAATAGAGCTGCGCGAACTGAGGATTGGTCGAAGCACTGCTGATGATCATAGCAACGGCCTGCCTGCCGAGGGGACTGAGGGTAGTCTGTGCGGCATTCTCAATAATTGCATCTAAGTCACCCCAAAGGCTTCCGGTATCAGCGATCGCAACCTCTTCGCGAATGCTTTCAATCGCCGCAGCCACCACTTCTTCTTTACCTGCGTAGCGTCGGTAGATTGTGGTCTTGCCGACACCTGCTTGAGATGCGATCGCCTCGATACTCATCGCCTCATACCCAACTTCCGCTAATAGCGACAGCGTAGCTTCCAAAATAGCTTGATGGGACTCAATGCTGCGAGGACGACCTCGTTTGGGTTTACTTTCACTCATGACTGCTATTATAAATTACGATACAGTATCGTATCGTTAATGTAGATAGAGGGTGAAACGTATGACTATGCCTTTAATGGAAGCGACGAAGCCTTTACCGCCAGGTCGATTTGGTTTTCCTTTAGTTGGTGAGTCTTTCAGCTACTTGAGAGACCCGGAGGGCTTTATTCTGAAGCGCCAGCAGCGGCATGGCAATATATTCAAAACCCATCTTTTCGGCGCTCCAAACGTCGTGCTAATTGGTGCGGAGGCTGTGCAGTTTCTGTTCTCTAACGATGGGAAGAAGCTGGAGATGACGAATACGCCAAACTTTGAAATGCTGCTGGGTGAAAGGTCGATTGGCGTACAGATAGGCGTAGCTCATCAAACCCTCCGTCGTCAGCTATTTAAGGCTTTTCAGCCTAGAACTTTAGAACGCTATGCAGTCACGATGGAATCCGTAACTCAACAGGACCTCAAGAAGTGGGAGCAGATAGGCGATTTGACTTGGTACGAGGAGCTAAAGAAGTATACCCTTGATATCGCCTGTCGCCTGTTTATTGGCGTCAGCACGGCGGCAGATGAGCCATTAGAAAAGGTTTATGAAACTTGGAGCAAAGGGCTGCTAGCGCCGCCTGTGAGATTTCCGGGTAGTCCGCTAGACAAAGCCATTCGAGCCAGAGAATTGCTTCTAACTCGCTTTGACCAGCTGATTGATCAGCGCCAGCAAAGCGAGTCAAAAGAGCAAGACGTTTTGAGCATTTTGCTCAGCGCAAAAGATGAGTCGGGCAATTTGCTCAGCCGAGAAGATGTCAAGGATAACGTCCTGGCAATGCTCATTGCAGGCCACGAGACGCTGACCTCCGCACTCACGTCTTTGTGTCTATTGCTCGCACAGCATCCAGAGGTTCTGAAGGGTGTGCGAGCAGAACAAGAACAACTCGGGTTTCCAACTCAACTGACACCAAATGATCTAAAGCAGATGACCTATCTAGAGCAGGTGATCAAAGAAGTTTTACGCATTGTTCCACCTGTTGTACGGAGCGGTTCTCGCAGGGTCTTAGAAGATTGTGAGCTGGGTGGATATCTGATTCCAAAGGGTTGGGATGTTTACTATCAGATCCCTGAGACTCATCAGGATAGCAAAATTTACAACAATCCAGAGCGATTTGACCCAGACCGGTTTTCGCCAGAGCGGGCCGAAGATAAGCAAAAGGTCTGCAGTCACATCCCATTCGGCGGCGGTATTCGAGAATGTTTAGGAAAGGAATTCGCCAAATTAGAAATCAAACTGTTTGCTGCACTATTAGTACGTGGCTATACTTGGGAATTGGTTCCCGGTCAAAATCTAGAGCGCACTGTACTGCCTTTTTCTCGTCCTCACGACGGTCTAAAAGTCCATTTCAGACCTGCTCGGTTGTTGGAGTAATATGCGATCGCACGTTGCTAGTCACTTTGCCTGCTGCTTCTATGTAGCTTCTCTATATGACTTCTCCATGTGACTTTCAGCCAATATTGATGACAAAAGCAAAGTGACAAAAGCTGTAAACAAGAGAACTTTCTGCTAATCTTCTGAGCTGTTACTCTCTTGCTTTTCTCCAGGCACAAATATTGGTTGACTATAGCCAACCGGCTTATCACCCACCGCAGCGCCGCCGTGAATCATCCCTTGAAAACTCGGTTCAAAGAAAGTGTAGGGGAAGCGACTGTCTGGCTGACTCACTTCATCTAGGCGCTGTTGCAATTCAGTCGGTAGGCTGAAGTCCAGCGCACCTAGATTGTCTTCGAGCTGGTGCAGCTTAGTTGCGCCCATCAAAACGCTAGCGACCCCTGGGCGGTTCACTACCCAGTTCACAGCGACTTGTGCCATAGAACGATTTATCTCTTTTGCTACTTTCTCTAACTCGGCAACAATTGCCCAATTCTGTTCTGTAAACTTGTTGAACGCAGGGTTGTCTCCACCAGCTAGCGTAGACAGTCGGCCAGAGCCTTCAGCGCCTGTTCCAGAGCCTTCAGTACTTTCTTTAGAGGGCTTGTACTTTCCTGAGAGCAGCCCGCTCGCCAGTGGTGACCAGACCATAATGCCCGAGCCTAGAGCCTTCACCAGCGGTACATACTCGAACTCAATATTGCGCTCAACCAAAGAGTATTCGAGCTGGATAGTACTAATCGGCTCCCAGTGTCGCTCTTGCGCTAGCGTTTGCGCCTGAGCCATGTACCAGGCAGGTACGTCTGAGAGCGCCACATGTCGCACCTTTCCAGCAGTGACTAGATTGTCTAGCGATCGCATGACTTCTTCAGCAGGGGTTACCTGATCCCAGGTATGCAGAATGTAGAGATCGATATAGTCAGTGTTCAAACGCCTGAGTGAGCCTTCAACCGCTCGCATGATGTTTTTGCGGCCATTGCCGCCAGCGTTGGGATTGCCGGGCTGCGCGCTGTAGCTGAATTTGGTAGAGATGACGACGCGATCACGACTACCACTTTCTTTTACAAACTGGCCCAGCATCTTCTCGCTGTTGCCGTTGGTGTACATATCGGCAGTGTCGATAAAGTTGCCACCCGCTTCTAGATATTTGTCGAAAATTTGGCGAGCAGTTGATTCTTCAGCGCCCCAGCCCCAATCTTCTCCAAATGTCATCGTACCGAGGGCAAGGCGACTTACCCTAAGTCCGGTCTTTCCAAGTGTGTAGTAGTCCATATTGATCGTCTCGAAATCTCAGTTCAGGGATACATTTTAAGTAGGAACGTTTCTGCGCTCTAGTACAAAATTGCTTTCTTTTGATGAGTTCCCCCACCGCTGACATTTCCGTCCAAGCTTACGAATCTGACGGTGTGCTGCTAGAACAGTATGCCTATACAGCCGGACTTGTAGAGCCGATTCCTAAGCACAGTCACGAAGAATATCAGTTTGCGCTGAGCTTCGATCATCAGGGTGAGTACACTTACCGGGGTGAAGTTCATCAGATTCCAGTGGGTCGGTTGAGCGTTGTTCATTCGGGTGAAGTTCATGCGCCGAGCGATCGCCCGCATCTATCGGAGCCTGCTCACTTCGCAATGGCACATATCCACCCAAAATGGCTAAACGCGATCGCGGCTGAGGTTCTAGATCGCCCCAGTAGTGAGCCATTCTTCTCAGCGGTGCTGCCTCTGGATGCGCTGTTAAACCGCTTGTTTTTGGAGCTATCTACAGCCAGTACGCAAAAGAGTTCGCAGCTAGAGCAAGACGTTGCCCTCTGGAACTTTCTGTCTTGTCTGATTGGTCGCTACGCGCTAGAGCAGCCTGCAATCGGCTCATTCAAATCCTGTCGAAAAGCTGTCGTAGCGGCCCGAGACTATCTTGGCACGCACTACAGTGACGACATTTCTTTAGACGATCTAGCAGCTGTTGCGGGTCTTAGTCGCTTTCATTTTTGTCGTCTTTTTCAAAAGGAAATAGGGGTTTCTGCAAGTACCTATCAAACGCAGCTGCGACTGGCCGAGGCTAGAAAACTACTCGCACAGGGGCATTCGATTTCGGAGACTGCGATCGCATCTGGATTTTACGATCAAAGCCACTTCGGCAAGCACTTCAAGCGGCATGTGGGTACAACGCCTGCCAGATACACCAGCCAGATAGCAATATCTTCCTAGAGCTGCTTTAAGGCAATCGCTAAACTATCGACTTAAGTCCCAAGTATCGATAAAGCGGGAGTGAGTTCTATGTCAGACGTAAGCCGTCGTCGCGTTCTGTTAGGCGGTGTGGGTGCGGCAGGTGTTGCTGTTGTGGGTGTCGCTAAAACAGATAGTGCGACTGCTCAGCAAGCGCAAGCATCACCGGATATTCAAGTGACGGGTTCCGGTAGACTCAGCGGCAAAGTAGCCATGATTACGGGTGCAGGGCGAGGCATTGGACGCGCAACGGCGATCGCATTTGCTAAAGAAGGCGCAGACATCTTAGCCGTAGACATTGCCCAAAACATCCCAAGCGCCCCTTACCCAATGGCTTCTGACGCTGACCTAAGCGAGACTCAGCGGCTGGTCGAGGCCGAAGGACAGCGCTGCATAGCGGCAAAAGCCGACGTAAGAGAGATGGCACCACTGCGTGAAGCGACAGCGCTGGCTATCAGCGAGTTTGGCCAGATAGACATTCTTTTTTCCAATGCAGGCATCGCTTCGGCGGATGCAACGCTCGCGGAGATGACAGACGAGCAATGGCGCGATGTGGTGGACGTCAACCTGACAGGGACGGCCAATGCGTTTAGAGCAGTGCTACCTCACATGATTGAGAGAGGATCGGGCAGCATTGTTGCCAATTCCTCGATTGGCGGGCGCATAGGAACACCGGGCGTTTCTAACTACGGTGCAACCAAGTGGGGGGTGATTGGCTTAGTCAAAACGACTGCGTTAGAAGTGGGCGATCGCGGCATTCGAGTGAATGCGGTCTGTCCAACCTTTATTGACACGGTGCTTACGACCCAAGGGACCGCGCTGCCGGGAAACCCTAATCCCACGGTGGAAGAACTCAACGCCGTCGCCCAGCAGTTCCACGCGCTAAACGTTGGCATTCTGGAGCCAGAAGCTGTCGCCGATACAGTTGTCTTTCTAGTCTCAGAAGAAGCTCGCTACCTCACAGGCGGTGCTATTGATATCGCTGCAGGGAGCAATGCTCGCTGGTCAGCGTAAGAGAGATCGGAAGATTGTAGCTAAACAGAAAAAGAAGAAATCAGGAAGTCTTTTATGTCTAATATAAATCGTCGTAGAATCATCACAACTGGAGCGGTTGGAGCGGTTGGACTTACAGCAGCCGTTGCTACTCAAAGTGCAAAAGCAAACACTCAGAATCCCCCCGAACCTCAATCTGTTGTTTCTGGCGGAAATCGCTTCGCCGATAAGGTGGTACTCATTACAGGGGCTACGTCAGGCATCGGAGAATCAACAGCAAGAGCCTTTGCCGCTGAGGGAGCTACAGTTCATTTCTGTGGACGAAGAGAAGCGCTAGGCGAGCAGGTTGCTCAAAGTATCCAAGGCGCAGGCGGAAAAGCCACTTACCAAAGGGCAGATGTTCGTTCTGAAGAAGATATCAAAGCGTTTGTCGATACCTGTGTATCACGATATGGTGCCATTGATATCGCATTCAACAACGCTGGTGTTGAAAGTTCTCCAGCAACGGTTGCCGAACGCCCTTTGGAAGAATGGATGAACGTAATGACCACGAATGCAACGGGCGTTTTTCTGTCGATGAAGCATGAACTACCTCAGATGCTCCGTCAAGGCAGTGGCATTATCGTCAACAATGCGTCTGTTTCTGCACATACGGGCTTTGCGACAATTGCGCCTTACAGTGCCAGTAAGCACGCTGTTGTCTCATTGACGAAGGTCGCAGCACTAGAATATGCAGATAAGAATATTAGAGTAAACTCGATCGCCCCAGGTGCCGTTGATACCCCCATGCTCAGAAGAGCAATGGCAGCTTGGAATACCAATGCTGAAACAATTGCTCAGGACTATCCTATCCAACGTATCGTAATGCCCGAAGAGATTGCTAGGAGTGTACTATTTCTCTGCTCAGATGAAGCAACCTGCATCGTTGGCACAGACCTGGATGCCACAGGAGGATATCTCGCCTAACAAAGGTAATCTGATCGGGGCAGTCCATCAGATACTCAATCGGAGACAAAGAAGAATATAAATGGCAGAACGTATCGCATTGATTACTGGCGCTAATCGTGGCATTGGCCTTGAAGTGGTTCGTCAGTTAGCCCGTGAAGGAATGACAGTCTTGCTTGGCTCTCGCAACCCTGAAAAAGGAGAAGCCGTAGCTAAAGGCTTGAAGGAAGATGGACTCAATGTCGTAGTTTGTCAACTTGACGTGACTCAAACTGCTGACATTGAGCAGGTTGCAGCGCAAATTTCGCGACACTATGGCCGATTGGACGTACTAATCAACAATGCTGGAATCCTATACGACACCTGGCAGACGGCAGCAGGCGCAGATCTCTCAGAAGTACGGTTTGCCTTTGAAACCAACACGCTTGGGCCTTGGCAGATGGTGCAAGGACTGCTGCCGTTGCTCAAAGAGTCTTCGCATGGTCGCATTGTAAATGTATCGAGCGGGGCTGGCTCGCTGCATGGCATGAGTGGTGGAACGCCCGCTTACAGCGTCTCTAAGGCCGCGCTCAATGCACTAACGATTATGCTGGCTGAAAATCTTAAAGCAGACGGTATCTTGGTGAATGCAGTGTGTCCGGGTTGGGTTGCAACTGATATGGGCGGCGATGGCGGACGGCCTGTAGAAGCGGGTGCAGCCAGCGTTGTTTGGGCGGCGCTGCTACCCGATGATGGGCCAACGGGTGGGTTCTTTCGAGATGGTAAACCCGTTGCTTGGTAGATTTTTCCCACAGACTACACCCGGTCGCTATCGATGGCAAGATCGCAAAAATCTACAAGACTTTTTTGAGTAGAACGCCCTACGGTATATCCACAAAAAGCCGGGACGTAAATTCGGAACGGTAATCACAAAGAAGCCACTGACGCATGTTAGACAAGCCCTCGAACTTCGATGTATCTAAAACCACCGACAAGACTAGGGCATCAGCTCAGCTGTTCACTCGGCGTTGGGTTTATGTCCGAGGGCGAAGCGGTATGGCAAAACTCTTGGCAACCCATCACGGACGTGAATGTGATAGGCGTGGCAAATACGCTGCGAGCGGTTTTGCCCAGGTTGAGCGCAAGAAGTCAGGGCGCGTGATTATCACTAGCTCTACATTTGGCAGGCAGGGGAATGGACTGAAGCCGACCTATGTTACCTCTAAGTGGGGAATGGTGGGGCTGACGGTGGTCGATGTCGCTGCCAACGCTCGCTACACGGCTTGATTTATGCAAACTTCTCTATTGCAAACCTTCACAGGATTTGTCTGGACTTTTGCTAAAACGGCTATTCACTGCTTTCATACCGTCTCTTTTCAGACTAGTCGAATACACAGAGTAAAACACAGAGTGCTAGCCCAGCCGCTGCCCAGCTCCATAGGCTGCGACCTTGCTGTCGCCATATGCCAATGATACTTAGCAGAAGTGATGCGATCGCAAGCGAAAGCATCAACACAGCCATACTGTTGAACAATATTAGGTAGTTCAGGTAATTTACCTGCTGACCTAGCAGTATAGAAATCGCTGCAACGGTTAGGCTAGCAGCACTCAAGATGAACGATTGTTTAGTCACAGAAGATCTTACTATCATCGGAGTGATTCTTCCTTTAACGTCTTCTGAGCAATAGTGCCGATGGTAGAGAGATCAGAATGAAGATGCTGCCCGCTACAGCAACAAACAATAGAGACTCTTGAACGGTCGGTGAAGCCGATGTATTCACCCACACCCGTATCAGTATAAAAGCAATGGCGCTCAGAACAAAGACAGTGAGTAGGCCGCGTGCCCATTGCCTTTTGCTAAAGGCGATCAGCGGCCATACGGCCATCAGCGCAATCGGAATAGCGACCATGACTGTGGAGGCAAGGTGATTAGTGAGCGCGCTTTGTAAGCTGCCAATTTGGTAGTCCACCGAGATGATGACACCTGCTGTCAGAATGGACAGTAGACAGAACCAACTCAAACCAAGGCTTTGCCGGACAGAAGCGAAGGACATAGGTCATTTTCCAATCATCATGTCCGTATTATATGAGAGCTATCTGCGTCAGATTTTGGTGCTTGTACCAGTTCAGAGCATGATTTGCGATCGCAGGTTTAATGCACAGCGCAATGCAAGCTGTTAAAAACACCTAAGCAACTCGACAGGAGCTACAGCAGCAATGATTTCGTAGATTAAGGGAGCCGCAAACAAATAATGTACCGCTAGCCCTCTCCCTAAATCCCTCTCCCGAGGGGAGAGGGACTTTGAATCCGGCTCCCTTCTTCTTTCGGGAGAAGGGCTGGGGATGAGGGCTCAACAAGCAGGTGCTTGCCGGTACATTATTTGAGCGCACGTTCCTAAGCGATGCTTCCTCGTTTACGCGCTTCCTTGAATGAGGTGCCTACATTTTTCAATCCGGCGCGGATCATTTGCTGTTCTAGCAGGGTGAAGAATCGAGTGCGATCGCCTCCCCTAACGACAGCCTGATTATGTGCTTCTGCTAACGCTACCGGATAGCCAAATCCTTTTTGCACCTGGGCTAGCATCAAACTTAGCGCCGAGTCCAATAGCTCGCTATCTTCTACGACCCACTGGGGAAACTCTACTCTGGCCACTTCTGCGCCCACATGCACGTAGCAAAAATATGTGGTGTGATCGCCGTAGCAGCTCAAGATATCGGCTGAGCTTTTCCACAGCGGCCCTCTTTCTCCAGGAGATAGGGTCGTTGCCCACAAAGTCACATCGCGCAGCGGTGAAAATGTTTGACAGGGCATCTGGCTACGCTGATCTTCGCAGTGGGTGCGACAGTCTGGGCCTTCATACGGGCAGGCTTGTAGTCTGAGAAAGTTGAGCGCTTCGCCGCTGCGAGATGAGCTGATGTATCCCATGACCGGAATCCTCTTTTCTCGTAACTGCTCCCAAGCCGCCAGAACAGGCAGCAAGATCTGGTCGCGAGCGGCGGCAGGAATCTGTTCTAAAAACCAATAGATTAAAGAGCCATCTGTCATGGCTAGCGCTGGCACAGCGTCTTTCTCGCCTAGTTCAGATAGCATGATAGCTTCGGCGGCAGTTCGCCTGTAGCCCATCCATTCTTCGGTGCTGATTCCCCACTGACGAGAGGCGTAGAGATCTTCGGCTCGGTAGATTACCTCTGGCAGGCTATCAAGTATTGGGTATCGACTTTGGCCGTAGTGAATAATCACTCGGCTGATATTCAGCAGATAGCAGTAAGCAATTTCGTGGTGACTAGGAGAGATTTGAGAGCCGTCAGAAGAGAGTACCGTATGGGCAGCTGGCGCTGTCTTTAAAGCAATTTTGGTGTCTAACGGTTCGATCGGTTCGGCAGCGGCAAAAAGCAGGCGATCGCGATACTCATCTAGCCGCTGAGTCAAAAGGGATTGATCGGCAGTAGCTTGTACCATCAGATTTTGAGCAATCTCTACTCGACGCCTAGCGGCTTCGGCCTCTTGGCTTAGATGATCGCTGATGCCCTGCATTTGACGAGCGAGTTTGGAGAGATCGAGCATGGGCTTTCTACATCCCTTTCTATATCCACTGATCGAACGGCTGTACTACTTGCTGCAATGATAATAGATGAATTCTGTCGTCTTGTGTTGCGGTGGCGCGATCGCCTTCTAGGTTATAGCCCCAGTCGGCTAGAAATAGCTGCACTTTGTCTAGGTCACCCTGCTCGGCAACCGCTCTGAGCGCAGGCAGTCGATCTTCAATGAACCAGATATTCTCTACGCTGTGCTTTTCTTTTAGCAGGCGCAGGGTTTCATATTTTGGCCGCTTCACTTCTTTGCCGAAGATGCGATCGCTAGGAAAATCCACACCGCTTTGAGCCAGCAGCGCCTGAATAAATCTTCCTTCTTTGGTGCTAACGATGTAGATTGGCAAGTCGCTATCTAACAGCGTTTTTAGCCGATCGATTACCCCAGGATAAAACCGATGCAGGTTTAGCCAGCTTTGCAAATCCGACTGAATTTTCTGGTCGCGTACGCCATCTAAGGTCTGCACTGACTGCTCTTTGGTTAGATTTTCCGCCTCCAAATAGGGCAGCGCCATCTCTGGCCAATCGTCAATAATCTGTTGATCTTCAGCGCCCTTGACTAGGGCCGCTACCAGTACTGGCATTTCCCACCCCGTCTCGATTACCGGGCGCAGCGGGTAAAACCTTTGGTCGAGCCCATTAGGTGGCGTCGTTTCATCTGGCTGAAATAGCTGGCAATACGCCTGCCAAGCCGTCTCAAAATACTCAATTAGTCCATCGCAAATAACCCCGTCGAAGTCAAATGCAATCAGGGAAGGGGGATTCATATTGAGTTGCCCAGAGATTATGCAAGCGTCAGAAGGAATCTACCATGACTCAAGATGATCTAGTCGAATTGGTTCTAGATTTTCGGTCTTGCTAATCTGTTGCACCCTCGTTTGAGAAAGCAAGCCGCTGATTGAGTCGCTCGTTGGAGCGCTTGACTTTGTTGATCCAGCCCTGACTGAGCTCAAGAATTTCTGAATAGGACATATCGCTATCTAGTACCAGGTCAAAAACGAAGGGTTTGAACCACTGCGGAAACCATCGGTTGAGCTTTCTCCCTAGCTTTAGACGGAGGAGAAATTCAGGAATGAGGCGTTTGGAACGGGGAAATGAGTAGTCTGATAGGGCGATGAGGGCGTGGGCGTCAGTTACTCTTTCTTTTGAGAATTGCGCGATCGCCTGTGCCCAGTCATCCTGATAGCGATCTAGCAGGCGGTTGATGATAGCAATATCCTGTAGCGCTGAGTTGCAGCCCTGCCCAATCGAAGGAGAAACCGCGTGGGCAGCGTCGCCGATCAGTAGAATGCGATCGCCATAGTGAAACTGCTCGCATTTGACCGTTAGCAGCCTAGCGGTGGGCCGCTGTAGCAGCGCTTCGGCTTCTTCGGTAGATAGAACGGATCGAAACGTAGGAATGTTCGTTTCAAAATAGTCTAGGACTTCTTCTTTGGTAGTGAAGGTGGCTAGCGGATTGGGGCCAGCAAAGATGAAAGCGCCGTGAAGCACATCGCCTGGAAGCGGGGCCAGGATGATTCGACAATCTTTGCCTAGATTAGTGGCATGAATGCGATCGGGTGCGAATTCGACGCCTTGTTCTGGTTTTTTGCGAGCTAGAAAAATGGACTTGTAGGCATCGGGCACGTAGTTTAGCTCAGAGCTAAGGCCATAGCGTGTGGATAGCTGATCTCTTACTTGAGATCTAGCCCCGTCTGCGCCAATCAATCGGTCGTAGCGTACTGAGAAATCTTCTCCCTCCGCTGTTTGGAAACCGACAGTCTGCTGTTGGTCATCAATGCGATCGCAGACACAGTCAAACCGAATGGTCAGCTCAGGCTGAGCGTATTTAGCCGTGAGCTGTTCTAACAGGGTCAGCACTAGCTGGTTGCGATCAACTGTCATTACCTCGTTTTTTCGCGGTATATCGCGATCGCCCTTTTTGCTGTGCATCACGGTGCCTTTACAAAAGACGCTGTGGGATGCGATCGCATCTTCCAATCCCGGTATTCCTTTTAGGGCGCTGCGGCCTCTTTCTTGCAAAGAGATGGGAAACGATCGTCGCTGGTCTAGATCGATAGTGCGCGGATCGGGGCGGCGATCGTAGATCTCTACTCGATAGTCACGAGCGAGCAAATAGTGGGCCAGCAGCAATCCTGCCGGGCCTGCGCCAACGATCGTCGCCTTCATAGCTAAGGTAGGGCTGTTCACTAATAGACTCCAGAAAATTTCGCGCAGGTCAGTCTTTAGATTGCTCTCTACGATCTATCTCTCTATTTTCTATCTCTCTATTTTCTGTTCTTAATTATGCACAAAGGAAAAACTAGAAGAGGCTAGCTCATTTTGCTTGAGGATATTGGG
>NZ_JADEXO010000115.1 GCF_015207105.1 cf. Phormidesmis sp. LEGE 11477 | reverse complement strand
GCAGAAGGCGGCGGCATAGTCGTACTCAAGCGGCTGAGTGAGGCGCAGGCGGCAGGCGATCGCATTCAAGCAGTCATCCTCGGATCTGCCACCAACCACGACGGACGCACCAATGGCCTAACAGCCCCTAGCAACTCGGCTCAAGTGGCGGTCATTCAACAGGCACTATCCGCTAGCCGCCTGACGCCCGCCGAGGTGGACTATGTAGAAACGCACGGCACGGGAACGGCGCTAGGCGATCCGATTGAAGTCGGCGCGTTGGGTCAGGTATTTGCAGAGGCCAAGCGAACAAAGCCGATAGTGCTAGGGGCGCTCAAGACGAATATCGGCCATGCAGAAGCCGCAGCGGGAATGGCCGGATTAATCAAAGCAGTTTTAGCGATTGAGCATAAACAAATCCCGGCTAACCTACATCTCGACCGTCCTAATCCGCTGATTGACTGGGCAGCGCTGCCTTTTCATTTGCCCCAGCAAACAATGCCTTGGCCAGCAGAAACCGACGTTCGCACGGTGGGTGTCAGCGCCTTTGGCTTCAATGGCACCAACGCCCACTTGATTGTACAATCGCCATCCAAGCCGCTTAGAATCTCTTCTGAACAGTCTTCTAATGCGCTTTCTAATGAGTTTTCTAACGGGTCTGCTGTGGAGGAAGAACGCGATCGCGAGCAGCCTCATTCCTATCTTCTCCCTTTATCCGCCAGATCAGCCGCCGCTCTGACGCAGCTAGTTGCCCGCTATGCCCAATATCTAGCTGCCCATTCAGATAGTCAGCTAGCCGACTTGTGCTTTACAGCCAGCGTGGGGCGGTCGCACTTCCCCTATCGCCTAGCTGTTGTCTCTACGTCTCTTTCAACGCTACGGCAAAAGCTAATCGCTGTGCTTTCTGGCCGTCCTCAGCTCGACTGTTATTACAGTGACAGCTATAAAGGTGACAAGCCTAAAGGTGGCAAGCCTAAAGGTGACAGTTCCAAAAGTAACAAGCCCAACAGTGACAAGATTACGCGCTCAAAGACAAAAGTGCCTTTCTCTCCTTCAGCAGTTTCCCCTTCTGCTATCTCTCTGGCTGCCACGGCAAAACAATACGTCAATGGCGAAACGGTTAACTGGGGCGCACTTTATCAGGGTCGAGATCACAACAAGCTAGCCTTACCGACCTATCCATTTCAGCGAGAGTACTATGGACCGGGTCGAGACCAGCTTTGAGCACAACTTTGGGTGTCACTGTAGTGTCATCTCCTAGCGCGGTTTATAAGGTAACTTATACTGAAGAGTTTGAAGGATTTTTGAGGTTAGTCGCGATTATGTCTTCTCGTCACACTCCCCGGCGTGCTCGGTCGCTAGGCAAACTAGCTGCGATCGCGCTTACATTGATCACGCCCCTTGCCACTACTGCCTCAGCTCAGAGCCAACTGTCGCTGACAGAAGAGTCTAGCCAAAGTGTTTTTGATGCGCTCTCAGGGCAAGAACGCGCTGCACTAGAAGCGGGCCAAGTGATGGTTAGCGCTGCCCGGAATGGAGACAATGGGCAGTTTACAGCGCGAGTGTTGATTGACGCGCCTGTAGAACAAGCGTGGGAAGTCCTAACAGACTATGACAACTTTGAGAAGTTCTTGCCTAACATAGAGAACAGCGAGCTTTTAGAATCGGAAGATAATCGCCGCGTGTTTGAACAGATGAACGTGATCTCTGTTGTGCCTTCAGTCCTTGAAATCAACAGCCGAGTGGTGATTGAATCAACAGAAAATTATCCCAAGGTGGTGGATTTTCGGCTAGTTGACGGCGATTTGGATGCTTTGCAAGGCATTTGGCAGCTAGATCCGGTGACAACTGATGACTCTGGGACAGAACAGGTACTCGTCACGCACCAGGTAAACATTGACCCTGGTAATAGTTCGCCTAGAGGATTGTTCTTCAGCACCTATCGACTGGTCTTAGAAGACTCTCTGCTTGCAGCCAAGGCAGAAACTGAGAAAAGAGCGAAAGCAGTGGCAGCTGAATAATATGCCTGCTTGCGGGGCACGAAGAACAGCGGTGCGTGTTCAGCTTTTTGGCAAAATGCAAGATCTTATGAACACAACGCTAGCCATGCCATGCTTCAAATAAACGGCCACAATCAGCACGCGATCATCACCGGAGGATCAAGTGGAATTGGCAAGGCGATCGCGCGACAGCTAGCAGAACAGGGTGCCAATATCTCTATCATCAGCCGTAGCCAAGATCGTTTGCGCTCGGCGAAAGCAGAGATAGAGCAGGCCAGACAGTCTGCTCGGCAAAGCGTGGTGACGGTGGTAGGAGATGTGAGCGATCGCAGCCAAGCCGAACAAGCTATTCAAACTGCCATAGAACAGCTTGGTCCACCGCATTTACTCGTTACCAGTGCAGGCATTGCCCGTCCTGGGCACTTTCAGGCGCTGCCTATCGATGCGTTTGCAGAGGCCATGTCGACTAACTACTTTGGCACGCTCTACTGTATTCGCGCCGTCTTACCAGTCATGGAACAGCAGCAGGCTGGGCATCTTTGCCTAATCTCATCTGCCGCTGGGCTAGTTGGGCTCTACGGCTATAGCGCCTACGGGCCCAGCAAGTTTGCAGTTCGCGGACTGGCCGAATCGCTCCGAGCCGAGCTAAAGCCGATCGGCATTGGTGTCTCTGTGGTCTACCCCCCGGATACGCAGACTCCTCAATTAATAGAAGAGAACAAAACCAAGCCCGCTGCGACCAAAGCAATCACAGCCACAGCTAAGCCGTGGACAGCCGACGATGTTGCCCAGCTCATCTTGAAAGGAATACAGCAAAACAGGTTTGAAATCTCTCCGGGCACGGAGATAAAGGTTTTGACTCGATTGCATAGTCTAATAGCACCCCTGTTAAACAGGTACTTTGATGGAATTATCGCTAGACATCCCCGTCAGTAGTTAATGAACTTAAGCCCGCGAACTCAAGTATATAAACTCGGCAGCAAGATCCTATTAGACAGGTTCTACAAACCCCTTCTCTGATAGGAGTCTTTCAATCTTGACGTGATGAGCATCCTCCCACTCTTCTAAAGACTGCGCGGCGTCTTTGTCCGCTCTATCTTTTGCAATCTGCCAAACCGCTTCTGCTTCTGCGTGAGGCACTACCGCAATTCCTTCCTCATCGGCAATCACAATATCGCCTGGAAAGACTTTGACGCCGCCGCACATAATTGACCTTTGCAATTCACCTAGCTGCGCTTTCTTCCCCGGTTTAGGAATACATCCCCTAGCAAAAACCGGAAACTTAGCGATGCGTACTTCAGCAATGTCTCGAATTGCACCGTCGATCACAAAGCCTGCAATGTTTCTTTTTTGGGCGATCGCGCACACATTCCCACCGCTCATTGCATAGTCGCTGTTGCCTGCTTCTACCACAATTACCGCTCCTGGTGCGGCCCGATAGATAGCCGCATGCAGCATCAGGTTATCGCCCGGTACACACCGCACAGTGTAGGCAGGCCCGGCAATTCGCGGAATCTGAGGCCACAGCTCACGAATGCCGAGGTTCATGAACTGTGATCGCGCCAGCGCATCAGCATAGGCTGTTGGAGAAATAGCTCGGTACTTAGCGAAGGAATCTTGCATAAGAGAAGGAAAATAGCATCGCAAAAGTATAGCAACTGGTTTAGAGGAAAAATTCAAGAAAAAACCTAGATGCTGATATTTCAAGCATCTAGGGCTGTCTCACAATCTACTGAGCTGTTCTATTCACCTAATCGTCACTGAGCTATCAAAAAAGTAGAGATAAGAGGATGACAATCAGAAAGGCGAAGAGGAAGAACTCAATGAAGCTGCCGCCTCTAGAGACATTGCGGCTCCAGCCGCAGTTGAGACAAACATAGTGGTTCTCACCTCTAAGAACGACCGAGTGTTGTCCGCAACTGGGGCAAGAGATGTGGTGTGGATGCACATGGTGTGGCGCATCAGTTCTAAGTGGAGTAGGCATCTAACTAAGCTCTCCTATGGAGAGGGCATAAAGGGATAGATAGCGCAGACTCACATTTGATTCTAGTAAGTCTGCTGGGTTAAGGTTTCATAAAGAAGGCTCCTCAGCCTGAAACAAAAACGGCTGTCGTTGATCTACTATGGATGGGTCATTGTGATTTACCTCCCGTGGCAAACGTTCAATAGGAGAATCTTGCAATTCCACCTGTTCGGTTCTCCTACTGACCTTATATTGAGAGAGATTGATATAATTGACACTTTGTCTTTTGGGGCGATCGCGCTATATACGTAGATGGCGAATGGCTACGCCAAGACAAACAAAGAAAGAGAATTCAGTAGCTTTTGATACCGATTAGATAGTTTTTGGCTATTTTTGTAGCCAATGATACGTTTACCTATCTAAAAGCATGAGAAATTGGGACAATTGGATCTGTGTGAAACTTCTATGAAGATCCAATTTCTTTCCTGAAAGTCCCCATTTTCTTTTGTGTTATGTATGTCTGACTACAAAGAGTTTGATAGCTGGCGTATCTATCATCTGTATCGCTATCTTTTCGCCCGACTTGCAGTTAGTCGAAAGGCAACCGGAGAGCCTATTGCTCTGAAAATCGCCACTCGATTGGGCAACAGAGGTTTCCGAAAATTAGTTAAGCCTCTCTTTGAGCAAAAAGGACAATGGGACGGTGCGATCGAGCAGAGCAATATCACCACAGGTATGATTGTTCAGATGCTCAGCGAGCTAAACCAAAATTTAAACAGAGAATATGAGCAGGGCGAAATTCCCTACAACCGAGTGCTAACGGCAGAAGATACGCTGATAGCGCTCCACAAGGTCATCAATCTAACGCCAGAGGAATGCCAGCAGTTAGGCTTACCAAAGGGCGACGGCCTAACGCTGCTTAGACAGATGCTATTAACGCTAAGGGCAGCGGGCGGCGTTGAAAATTATGAAGTTGTTTTCAAGGCATACAAAGAAGCAGTCGGGCTAGATTTTTCTAGCCAACGAGACGATATTGAAAACTTGAACGATATCGACCAGTTGATTACCAGCACCGTAGCAGACTCATTAGCATACTTGCCGGATAAGCCGACTTATGAGCGCAATGGAAAACCGATCTCGCTAGGTAAGCAAGATACCATCCTTGAGCTGACTGAAAAAGCAAAAAGAGCGATTCGTCGACTGCTAACCCGCAGCGGCAATACTAGAGCTTTCTTATCAGATAAAGAAACAGAAAATCCGTATATCCGCCACTATCTACAGCCAGCCTTTGTTCACAAGCTTGCTCAAACTGTTGTCAGCAACGAACGCTTGACTCAGCAGTTTCCTATCTACCTGAAGCGAGTAACGATGAAGGCTTATGGTCCTCTGCCCTTTCTAAATGTTTCAATAAAAGATAGAAAAAGTAGCGGATACACGCCGCTGTTGAACCCAGAGCTGCTAGATCTAGATGCCGAGCTAAACCGAAGAGCAGGCCCTAATGAAGCTGGCACTTCAGGGCCGAGTGATTATGATTTAGCCTCTCAAGAATCAGTGAAATTTACGGTTGAATTCTATATCAAGGTGCCTTCTAGCTATCAAGGCTCAATCAAAAAGACTTTTGAGAAAATTTCTGATAACCCCACGCTTTCACAAGGCGATCGCAGAAGAGTTGACTTCTATCTGGATAGTACAGGCATTGGCGGCACCCTCGCCCACATCATTAAGATCCTTAACCTGACGCTGCTAAGAGACATTCCTTGCCTTAGCAGCTTCTTTCCGATTGCCCATGATGTCACCTCCACGCAGCAGATCATTCGAGATAATGTGTCTTCTCCAGTTTGGGCGCATAGCCTTGCCCAGCTTTGTTATAACGAGGCAGTAGCAAAAGCTTTACAACAGTTTGACCAGAGCGATCGCCCTTACGAGCTGTCGTCATTTAATGATCCGATTGGTCATGGCGACTATTGCGGCTTTGATTTTTTGCTGGCACAGGCTCGCGCGGCGCTGATGGCACGCCTGCAGGCGGTTAGGAACACTGGCATCTGCCCAGATATTTATCTATCAGAGCTGTGCGAAAGAACAGAAAAGATGATCGTTCTCAAAAAAGCCTGGGCTGCTTTGAAGCGCTATCCCTTCTCTTCTATGGCGATGAGTGGCATTCTACATAAGAACATCATCGATAAGACGCTAGGGGCAGACAGCCTAGATATGGAGGTAGGTAGCTTAGATAAACAAGACTCTTCTATCCATGTGGAGGCTTATCTTTCTATTGCGGAAGCTTTGCTAGATGAAGGGGCTTATCGAGCTAGCTATCCCTATCTAAGTGGCCTCAAGTTCATTGACGAATATGTTCAGCAGGGGCTAGATATTAATAGTGATGAACGAAGAAATAGCGAGCAAGAGTTTGAGATTTTTTCGGGGGCGCTGATTGTCCGATATCTGATTTGTCTGGCCAATTACTACTATCTATACGATCGCGAAGACGATCGGCATGGTGAATATCTTCTACCAGGCTGCGAACGAGATATCAACCGACAGGTACTGATCCAAAAGTCATGGGCAGCGTTAGAGCACGCGAAGCAACATTTAGAAGTCAGACTCAAAAAATATGTTGTCGTTAGAGAACCCTCGCAGGGCATCTTCAATCCCCACCACGCTTTGCTCGGTAAAATCTATTTCACCAGAGCCAAGCTGCTGACCTTCTTTTCACAGTATGTACTAGAAGATAGACAGGTCTTAGCTTCTGAAAGCTTTGCCGGACAGCGGCGCACTGAAGCTTCTACCCATCTAGGCAGACTGTATTTAGCTGAGAAGGCTCGTCTGTATGCAGCGGCAGATGGCGATAGTGAAGTCTATGCCTGCTACGCTGCGACGCAAAGCTATCTCTATCTTGCTGCTGCCTACGCTCAGTCAGAGATATGGAGCTCTCCTACTAGTGAGGCTTTGAATCCGTCCGCATGCTTACAGTGGGCAGAGACGCTACGCAATCACGCGCTGCTAACCTATGCCGAGACAGGACGCCGATGCTATTACGACATTAAAGAGAAAAGCGGTCTACCAGATGAATATGATGAATACGATGCCTATGACAACAAAGATCCCTATGAGATAGCAAAGCTGCCAGCCATACTAGAGCTGCGGGGGGCGGAGAAACAGCAGGTTAGTAGAAAAGAAGATAGTTTCATTACTTTAGATATCTCTTTGCTGGGGATGGATCCGGCGCTGCTACCTAAGCTGACGCCAGAGCGACCTACAGATAATATCTACTTGTTTGGCACTAATGCCTGCTATCTGTTTTTCGCAAGGGGGATGTATCTGCTCTGTAGCGATCGCATCACCGAATTCGAGCTAGACAAAGCCCAGCAGCCCGCCGACTGGGACGAAAAGCTAACCACGGCTATCCGTCTATTGAACATGGCCTGGGCGATCGCAGAAGATGGCTGTCGCTTTGAGAACGTAAAAAAGAAAGTCAACGGCAAAACTGAAAGCTATCGCAGAATTACCCGATCGTTTAGCGATAGTGATGACCCGGCGCAGTATACTTCCCAAGAGATCACTTCTGTACGCGATCTGTATCCACGGCGAATAACAGAGATTGCAGATCTCGGCAAAATCTTCTCTGCGGCCTGTATGGTGCTGCGGCTGCATCTAGTTTCAGAAGAAGCGCGATCGCCTATCCAAACAGACATCGAAAAGCTCCTCGATATGCTACATGGAGAATATCGCTTTCGGCAGCAAAAGACTTTGAAGGCGCTTTTACGCAGACAGACACGCTACAACGGTCATCTCCAAGACTACCTGGCCAGTGCCAGCAGCATCCTCCTGGCTCACGCTGACCAGGCCAGTGAGCCAAACAGCATCCAGACTCACCGAGATCGGCTAATGTCGGCACTATTCGGCGCACTGCTCGACCCTGAATAGCTTTGCCTAGAGGCGCTATCTAGAGGCGCTTGGCTGATTCGGATTTAGCAACATGCCCCAGAAAGTATTGTAAGGATGAACCTCATGCGTCGCCCGTGTGCCTTCGGCGATCGGTGGGCCTTGGCCAGTCACTAAAGAGCCAGTCACTGAACCTTTTGTGACTAAGGGTTCAGTGACTAAAGGTCTGTGCTCGTTAGCCCATTGAAAGATAGATCCCTCTAAGTTTATAGCTCGATAGCCAGCTGCTCTTAGCGCCTGTCCTAGCCGCGCAGAACGATAGCCAACGGAACAATAAACTACAATCGGCGTGTCTTTAGAAATTCCTAACTTGTCAACCTCAGGTATCGTTTTGGCTCGATAGGCACCGAGCAAGTGGCTAACTGCGTACTCTTCTGGTTTGCGAGCGTCGATCAAGTGTGGAAGAGTAGACGGATCTGCCGCCAACCACCGGGCTAGCTGCGCTGTAGAGATCGTCGGCACTGATGGGAACGAGCGTCTGATCCAGTGCTTGACGCCTTTCCACGCTAAGGTACGTATATAGAATGAAAAGGAAGAAAACCAGCTCATAGCCGACCTTTTGTGTAGATTGAACAGATCCTAGGAGACTAACCTTGATTGACTTTGCACCTTGGTCGCAGATGCTACGGACCTATGTTGTCAGCGGACAGGTAGACTATACCCTCTGGCAAAAAGAGTCTGCCAGAGAGCTCGACCAGTGGCTAGCTAGCTTGCAGACTGCTGATCTGAGTGCTATGGGCCGGGAGAGTGCGATCGCCTTTTTGATCAATCTCTACAACGCCCTAGTCATTCGGCAGGTACTACAAAAATATCCTATCCGCTCTATTCGCCCTAAAGTTCTAGGCGTGCCTAACTGGGCTAGCTTTCTCTTATTCTTCAAGCAGTCTGTTTATTCGCTAGGCGATCGCACCCTCAGCCTAGACAATATCGAACAAGACATCCTCCGCCCTCAATATGACGAATCACGCACTCATTTCGCCCTGGTCTGCGCTTCTACCGGCTGTCCGCTGCTGCGCTCTGAAGCCTATACACCAGACCAGGTCTTAGACCAGCTAGAAGCAGACGCCCAGCGCTTTATCAACGACACGGCCAAAGTCAACTACGACGCGGCGAGTAATACGCTCTATTGCAGCAAAATCTTCAAATGGTACGAGGATGATTTTGCCGCGACAGCCGGATCTGTTCCCGACTATATTCAGACCTACCTCGCAGAGGCGACCATTCCAGCCAACGTCAATATCGTCTATCTACCCTATAGCTGGCAGCTCAACGATCAGCGCACATTCTCATAGAACCGTTTTAGTGTCGTGGTCGATACGCCGACGCCCCACAGCATACCAATCGCCAGATAGATCAAATTGGCCTTGATAGGCCCCCACTTTGCCACCCGCCGATCCGAAGATTGGACGGTACGATTCACCTGCTTGATCCGGCCTCGCTGCGCCAGCTTAATGCACAAATCCGCCTCTTCCATAATCTCAAGCGCGCTGTCAAAACCACCACAGGCCAAAAAATCTGTTCGACGACAGAACATTACCTGATCGCCAAACAACAGCCTCAGTCCCTTTGTTAAAAACAGCCGGGGCCGAAACAACAGCGGCGCGTAGTAGGTTTTAAGACTGTTGTGCAACGAGGTTGACCAGCGGGTGGTCATGCGGCCCGTCATCAGTGAAACAAAGCCGCCGCAGGCCACAGTAGAATCGCTCAAAGTAGCTAATATCACGTCAACTACATCATCTGGCACAATCGTATCGCCGTGCAAAAAGCACAAGATATCGCCGCTGGCCTGCTGGGCACCTAGGTTCATTTGGGTAGACCGTCTAGCGTGCTGAGTTGTGAGGATGGTTGCACTGTATTTTTGGGCGATCGCCACCGTATCATCATCGCTGCCGCCATCGACGACAATCACTTCTTTGGCAGGCGGATCGAGTATAGTTAACTGCCGCAGCGTTCTGGCTAACACCTTCGACTCGTTCAGCGTTGGGATAATAATAGAAACACTCGCCAATTCGCCTTACCTTGCCCTAGCCCTGGCTCTACATGAAACGCAACGATCTCTCTTATTATGACCAGTGGGCTACAGAATGGTGGCAAAAAAGCGCCACCGTCGCCCCGCTCAATCGACTCAATCCGCTGCGGTTTCAGTTTTTTGATCGCTATATTCAACACTGGCAGGATCTCAAGGTGCTAGATGTTGGCTGCGGCGGTGGCTTTACCTGTGAGTTTTTGGCCGGTCGTGGCGCTCAAGTTACCGGTGTTGATCAATCTGCGGCCTGTGTTCGGGCCGCTAGCAGGCATGCCGACGAAGCCGGGTTAGCGATCGCATACAAGCAGGCTCAGGCCGAACGGCTTCCTTTCACCGATGCTTGCTTTGACGCGGTTGTCTGCGTCGATGTGCTAGAGCATGTAGAAGATGTGGCCCAGACCATAGCAGAGATTGGCCGCGTGCTCAGACCCGGCGGCTGGTTTTGCTTTGATACGATCAATCGCACCTGGCAGTCAAAGCTAGTAATGATTTGGCTATTAGAAAATACGCTCAGGCAGATTCCACGCGGCGTTCACGATTGGCAAAAGTTCATCACGCCCGCAGAACTCTCGGCGCTGCTAGAACAGCAACAAATGAAGCTGCAGGCGCTGTCTGGCTTTGATCTATTCGGCGCAGGCATACTAGGCAAGCTCAGAAGGCTATACAAGTATCAAAAAACAGGAAAGTTTCAGATAGACTTCACCGACGGTAATCAATCTAAAAGCAACAGTTCTAGTCAGCGCGTTATGTATATTGGCGTGGCTACTAAGGGAGTTGCGGCCAAATAACATACCGGACGCTCTTTCTGGCATCTGCACGTAGCATACAGACCGAAAACCCCTCCCTTACGGTTCCCACAGGGAACCAAGTCCCGTATTCCTATACACATAGGCAATTTCCCCTCCGCCGGAGCGGTGGAAGCCCGCGTCGCTTTGCGGCGCTAGGGAATGTCCACCAAGACAGCGGTGGAAGCCCGCGTCGCTTTGCGGCGCTAGGGAATGTCCACCAAGACAGCGGTGGAAGCCCGCGTCGCTTTGCGGCGCTAGGGAATGTCCACCAAGACAGCGGTGGCCGAAGCCTAGCGGAGGTCGGGGTGGGTAGGCAATCTATGCCACTGAGGTTATTAATTCGCATTTTCCTAAGGCAGCGATTGATTAGTCACTATTCAAGCGTGTTCAGGCGTGACGAGCAGACTTATGCAAAAGTTTGCTCTGCCAGATTCGCTATCCTAATAAGTACTAAAAGATTCAGCCTCGACTTTATGAATTTTGCCGAAAGCCTCAAAATGGCGACTAAAACGCTTAGCGCTAACAAATTGCGTAGTGGCCTGACGATGCTAGGCATCATCATCGGCAATGCTTCTGTGATTGCCATGGTCGGCATCGGTGAAGGCGCACAAAAGTATGTGAATGGCCAATTGCAAGACCTAGGGCCAAACGTGCTGTTCGTCGTGCCCGGCAATCGTGAAGCCAGGCAGCTAGGCGATCTCGATATCCCTAGAACGCTGGTGCTAGCCGATGCGAAGGCGATCGCGACTCAAGTCCCCTCTGTAGCAGCCGTCGCCGCCGAGAAATCTACTCAAGGCATTGTCAACTATCGCAATCGCAATACCAGTACCAGCATCACCGGCACAACCCAAGGGTTCTTAAATGTCCGTAACTTTGAAGTTGCTCAAGGACGCTTCCTCGATGACTTGGACGAGCGCTCAAACCGTCTGGTTGCGGTGATTGGCAGTACGCTAGCCGAACGACTGTTTGATAACGAAAGTCCTCTAGGTAAGCAGGTTCGAATCAAAGGAATCACGTTTGAAATCATCGGCGTCCTAGAGAAAAAAGGATCTAGTCTAGGGCTCGACTACGATGACTCGGTGATGATTCCAATTACGACCTTGACCAGTCGGCTGGTCGGTCGCACTTCGCCCTACGGTATTGAGGTGGGGTTTATCTCTATCTCGGCAGTTAGTCAAGAAGCGATGGAGACCGCCGAGTTTCAAATCACCAATCTGCTGCGCCTGCGCCATCGCATTACCGCAGGTGACGATTTCTATATCCAAAGTCAAGACACGCTGCTGGATATCGCCAATACGGTCACGGGCGCACTGACCTTGATGCTCGCTGCGATCGCATCCATTTCTCTATTCGTGGGCGGCATTGGCATTATGAACATCATGCTCGTCTCTGTCCGCGAACGTACCCAAGAAATTGGCCTACGCAAAGCCATCGGCGCATCCCCAAAAGACATCCTTAGTCAGTTCTTGATCGAAGCGGTGATTCTCTCTGCGCTAGGCGGACTGATCGGCACAGCCTTCGGCGCAGGCGGCATCTTTTTGATCGCAGCGATTAGCCCTTTTGAAGCTGGCGTCTCTGTTAGCGCCGTCGTTGTCGCCGTCGGCGTTTCGGGCAGCATTGGGTTGTTCTTTGGCGTTGTTCCCGCTCGCCAAGCCGCCAAGCTAGATCCGATTGTGGCCCTTCGCAGCGCCTAGGAAAAGAAAACCCCATGTCTCCTCTAATTCAATTTCGCAATATCGCCAAAGTCTACGGCACGGGCAACACCGAAGTTCGCGCGCTGTGGGATGTAAATATGACTATCGATAGCGGCGAGTACTGCTCGATTATGGGGCCATCGGGCTCTGGCAAATCTACGGCGATGAATATGATTGGCTGCCTCGATCAGCCCACCGCTGGCGAATATTTCTTCGATGGGCAAAATGTCGCCAAGCTGGCCGAAGATGAGCTAGCCCACATTCGCAATCGAAAAATTGGCTTTGTTTTTCAGCAGTTTCATCTGCTGCCGCATCTTACCGCCCTAGAAAATGTAGAACAGCCGATGATGTATGCGGGCGTCTCTAGCTCACAGCGGCAGAAACGGGCGATCGCAGCGTTAGAGCAAGTGGGCTTAGGCAACCGGGTAAACAATCGACCCAATCAGCTATCGGGCGGACAGCAGCAGCGAGTGGCGATCGCCCGTGCCATTGTCAACAATCCGCTGCTGATTCTAGCCGACGAGCCCACCGGAGCCCTAGACACCCAAACCACTCAAGACGTAATCAACATCTTTTCTGAGCTGAATAAAAGCGGCATCACCGTCGTCATGGTCACTCATGAACCCGAAGTCGCCCGGCTCACCAACAGGATCATCTGGTTCCGCGATGGAGAAGTGCTCAATCATCATCTAGCCCCAGAAGAGCTTGCTAGCGTCACCGCCATGCCAGTATAGAAGGGCTACAGAGAAAGGCGATAGCTTTGTTCTAGCAAGGGCGAGCTGGTCTAGGTCTGTAATCTTATAGACGGATGGATGACGGGGGTTTCACCGATGGACAATACGCGGAGCAAAAAGGCTACAGAACGCCCAAGCGGCTATCAAGTCTGCCTGGCTTTGATAGCCTCGATGGGTATCAGCTTTAGCCCCTGGCTGCACAGCGCTAGCCAGGGTAAAACTACTCAGCCTGAGGTACAGCCTGCGCTATTCGATCTTCCTTCGTTTGACTCTCGCTTATCTGAGCGCAGCAAGCAATCCGAGTCCGAGCCAGACGAAGATGCCGCGATCGCAGCCGTGGCAGCGGGCATTGAATTTATCCGAGCTGGCGACGTGCCTGCCGCGATTGAATCGTTTGAAAGCGCCGTTAGTCTCAATCCTGCACTAGTCGCCGCTCACTACAACCTGGGTCTGGCTTTGCGTCAAGACGAACAGCTTCAGGCTGCCGCCGATTCGTTTTGGCAGGCGATTCAAGCCGATCCGACCTTTGTTTTAGGCTATGTCAATCTCGGGGCGGCCCTGCTAGAAGGCGACAACATCGACCAGGCCAAAGACTACCTCCTACGCGCGCTCGAACTAGACCCTGAGCTAGGCATTGCCCACTACAACATGGGGCTGTTGCACCAGCGAGAAGGCGATCTTGCTGCTGCCTTTACCGCCTTTAATCAGGCGATCGCCCAACCTGCCTCCGCCCCCAAATCGCACTATCAAATCGGCCTGCTCTACCTCAGCCAGCAGCAGTACAGCAACGCCCAAAAAGCCTTTGAGAATGCGATCGCCCTAGACAAAACCTACGCAGAAGCCCACTACAACCTAGGCGTATCGTTCGTCCGCCAAAGCAGCCCCGTCACCGCCATCATCGCCTTTGACAACGCCATCGAATTGCAGCCAAACTTTGCCCACGCCTACTACGCCAAAGCGCTGGCCCTAGCAGACCTACAGCGCTACCCAGAAGCTAAGGCGCTGTTAGCCACCGCTAGCAATCTGTACCTCACCCAGGGCAACTCAGCATGGGCCAACATCGCTCAAACTCAAATTACTTTAATCGAAAGTCAAGAGCAATCTTAACTGGCATTGTCATAACTTAGGCGGGCGCGGTCAAACTGAACCCTGTTGCTCTAAATCGATAGCATTTTGAGGTGAGAAAGTGAGAGAGAGCGGATCAGGTTGTGCTGCTTGAGTAAGAGGGTAGGTTCGTCTGTTACTGCTTCAACAACTTCTTCGACTAGGTAGCGATCGCGTAAGACATCGAGCGCCGCAGTTTGGTCTGCGGCGGCGAACTCCCAGTCTTCTAGATGGCTTAGCCACCAGTCTTCGGGCACTGCACAGCGATAGACTGACGACTCACACAGCAAAATGTAGGCACCGCGAGCATCTTGCCGCAGCCGAGCCAAGGTATTTTCTAAGCGAGTTTGGACGTTGCGGCGGAGAGCGCGGGTGAAACGATCGAGCTGCCATTTGTCATCTGCGCCTGTGGTGTGGCCGAGTGCGGCTGCGGCGAGCGCTTTTTCGACGGCTTCGATTTCTGAGCGGTAGCGTTTCCAGTAGGCAGATACGTTGCCGAAGAAGGGTGTATCGCTGATCTCTCCTAATATGGTTCGTAGCGCTAAGGGGTGGCCTTCGTAGGCTTTGCCGATTCTGACCAGGTTGGGGTCGCCTGCGATAAAGCCGGTTTGTTGGAAGAGTGCTTGCTGCTCGGATTCACTTAGACCTTTGATAGCCTGACGATGCCAGAGGGTTTGGTAGCGAGAACCAGTCTCTACAATCTGTGAGGGGAGTTCTTGAGAGGTGATGATCAGGCGGCTCTGACAGGTGCTGCTTGCTAGGAGCGCTTGAAAGAAGGTGACAAAGCCATCGTCTTGAAACTGGCTCTGGTTCTGTTCATTATTGCCGTGCAGGATCTGCTCAAGCGAGTCGATTAGGATCAGCGTAGGCGTGGTCTGTAGGTGTGTGACTAAGCGGCGGATGAGGACTGAGCTTTGGGTGCGTTCTTCGAGAGCTACCAACTGGCCGCAGCCTTCTAGTAGGCGGGTAGCGAAGCTGATAAAGTCGGTGGACTGTTCTTTTTGATCGAAGTTCTCTCTGAGTAGGCGGTAGTGACTATGTTGGTGCGGTTGCTTTTGATCCTGTAGGTTGGCCGTTAGCCGCTCGGCTAGTGCGGTTTTGCCGATGCCAGAAAGACCGGTGAGTAGCAATAGGCGACAGTTGCTGCTGAGTTTTTCGGTGAGGGTGGTGACGAGCGATTCGCGTCCGACCCAAAAGGCGTCGTAGGCGAAGAAGGCAGGCTTAGGCGAGGTAGAGGAATCAGCTTTGTTGCTGAGGGGAATATTGCCTTTTGGCAGCATGATTTCGTGAGGATCGAGGCCGAGCGCTTCACAAATTTGCTCGAATTTGGCAACGGAGACTCGGATGCCTCGACAGAAATTGTTGACTGTAGAGAGCGCGATTAGCAGGTGAGCGGCTAGATCTCCTTGAGTGAGAAAGCCGTTGCGTTCTAGGACGGATGGAATCGCATCTCGATAGTCAGGATGCAGGCAAACAGAGCGGGCCATAGGCTCAAATGATGTTACCCGAGAGTAGCTGATTGGCGGATAGCTGCAAGGTTGGGAACAGGTGTGATTTTACAGTATCAGCGCCTTTGTAGATCTGTTCTTCGTAAGTGTCGCTTTTTAGCATGAAGATAACAATCTGCTGCCGATGGCGATCGATAATCCAGTATTCAGCGATTTGCCACCATTCGTACTGCTGACGTTTCCATTCATAGTCACGGAGGTAGTTTTCGGTGCGATGGCGAAGCCTCTCCTGTGGAGAATCGCTCCCTGGACTCACCACTTCAGCAACCAGCAACGGCGGCGGCATCCCTATCAAAACGGCGTTCTTTTTAAGCGCATTCATCAGCTCCAGATGTTCGGGGCGAAGCACGCTTAAATCGGGCCTGCGATTGACCCGGCTATCACCCACTGGCTGGACTTCTATTTCAGTTGAGACGCTGACTAGGCGTCTATTCGGAAGCAGTCGTTTTAGCCGCTCGGTAAGTTCTTCAGCAATAAAGCTATTTTCTCTATCTTCTGGCGGCAATTCGATCACTTCTCCGTTACTTAGCAGGCGAAGATTGCTGGCTGGCAGCTCTGAGGCTAGATATTCTCTATAGGTCTTGTAGCGCGTAGAAGTAAACGTCATTAGCTTGAACCAAGCTCCGCATCGCAGCTATATCCGAATTTAGAAAGTATAGCAGAGCCACTCTAGGGGCACGAACCCATGCCTGAAGAGCGGTGTGAACTCAGGCATGAAAAGCCGCGTGAACTCATGCCCTACTCGGGGATGAGCTGAGGTAGGGACTTGGCAGGATGAGTTTGTCAACGAAAAGAGGTCCGATTACGGGCTAAAGGAGACAAACAAATGCAGGTTTACGCAGAGCATCTGTATGCGGCGTGGGGATTGGTGCAAAGAGGCAGTCCGGCAGCGGGCATCGATGGAATTACAACAGAGTTATTCGCAGGGGTGGCAGAAGAACAGATCGCGCGGATGCATCGGCAGCTACGGCGAGAGGTGTATGGGGCAGATCCGGTAAAAGGATTCTTTGTGCCCAAGAAGAAGAACGGTGAGCAGGTCGGCAAGCGGCTAATTGGGCTGTCGACGGTGAAGGATCGCATTCTTCAGCGCTATTTGCTCCAGTCGATTTACCCTCGGCTAGAGGCCACGTTTACAGACAGCGCGTTTGCCTATCGGCCCGGTCTATCGATCTATGGCGCGGTGGATCGGGTGATGGAGCGCTACGCGCCGCAGCCGACCTGGGTGATCAAAGCGGATATTCAACAGTTTTTTGACAATCTTTCTTGGGGAGTGTTGCTAGGTCAGCTAGAGCGGCTAAAGATTGTGCCGGGTCAGGTACGGCTAATCGAGCAGCAGCTAAAGGCAGGAATGGTGTTGCAAGGACAGTTCTATCGGCCCAATAAAGGCGTGGTTCAAGGCGGCATCTTGTCTGGGGCGTTGGCGAATCTGTATCTGAGTGAGTTTGACCGCTTGTGTCAGGAGGCGGAGATTCCGCTGGTGCGCTACGGGGATGACTGTGTGGCGGTGTGCCATAGCTATCTGCAGGCAAATCGTTTTTTGATGATGATGCACGGCTGGCTAGAGGATATCTATCTAACGCTGAATCCAAAGAAGACGAAGATTGTTGGACCGGATGAGGGGTTTACCTTTTTAGGACACACGTTCGCACAGCAACAGGTGATTAGACCTGAGCGGACGTGGTCGGTGAAAAAGAAGGAGAAGAAGCTAGCAAAGCCAGTGTATGGGCCACCGAAGGCTTGCAGCATTATTAAGTTTCCGAAGCGCAAGATTAAACGATCAACAGACGAATATTGGAGAGATGGCATGACAACTTTGTATGTGACAGAGCAAGGGGCATATCTGCGGGTGCGGCATCAGCAGTTCCAGGTATTTCACGAGCGAGAATTGCGGATTAGCATTCCGGCGAACAATATTACCTTTGTTGTAATCTTTGGAGCCTCGAATGTATCGCATGGCGCAGTGCGGCTAGCGCTACAGCGGCGAATCCCGGTGCTGTATCTGTCCAACAAGGGACGCTACTTTGGTCGATTAGAGACAACTGGTCAGGCGAAGATTGACTACTTGATTCATCAGGTAGATAGATCACGAGATGAAAGCTTCGTACGGCGGCAGGCGCAGAACATTATTGTTGGAAAGCTACACAATTCTCGTAAGCTGCTGATGCGGCTGAATCGACGGCGGAAGACAGAACTCGCAACAAAGGCGATAAAAGAGCTGGCCGCACTAATGAAAAAGGTACGAACCGTAGAACCGGTCGAATCCATGCTGGGATACGAGGGGCAAGGGGCTCATCTCTATTTTCAGGCTTATGGTTCGCTGCTGAAGGGGCCTTTCAAGTTTGAAAAGCGAACCCGCCGTCCGCCCACAGATCCGACCAATAGTTTGTTGAGCTTGGGCTATACACTGCTGTCTCAGAATGTCCATGCGATGACTGAAGCAGCGGGTTTGCATACTCACTTTGGCAATCTGCACGTAACTCAGCCGAATCGCCCGTCGCTGGTGTGCGATCTCGTAGAAGAGTTCAGGGCGATGGCCGTGGATTCGCTGGTGGCGTATCTGCTCAATTCTAATATCTACAAGCCAGACGATTTTACACCGCCGGATGGGCGAGGCGGAGTGTACTTGCATCCTGATGGCTTGAAACGATTTTTGAAGCATTGGGAAGAGAAGCTGCAGTCACAGACGGTGCATCCACATACGGGCTACAAGGTGAGTTTGCGACGGTGTTTTGAGCTACAAGTCTGGGAATATGCGGCGGTGATTAGTGGAGAGCGGGAGGACTATCGACCGATGATTTGGACGAAGTAAGAGAAGGAAAGTACGAGAGACGAAGATGTTCTATCTAGTTTGTTACGATGTCGTGCTCGATCGGCGTCGCACCAAGGTTGCTCACATTCTCGAAGGTTATGGCTTACGAGTGCAAAAGTCTGTTTTTGAGTGCGTGCTGACGCCGGATCAACGAGAGATGTTGAATAAGAAGTTGGCGAAGTATATCGATGAGACAGAAGACCAGGTGCGGTTTTATCCGATGTCGCCTCGCTATCGAAAGATGGTGGCGGTGATGGGGATGCAGCCGGAGCGGAAGGTTGATGATGTGGTGTTTATTGTTTGACAGAGATGGGGGGATGGGGGATGGGGA
>NZ_JADEXO010000223.1 GCF_015207105.1 cf. Phormidesmis sp. LEGE 11477 | reverse complement strand
CGACTTCTAACTCTGCCCACTCCACGATCCATGAGTAGTGGAGCTTCAGCCGTTCGTCTTTATCACCTGTGCTGATATAAGAGTCGTCGAACCAGGGCTTTGAGGCCATGATTTCAAAGAAAGTCGATTTCCCGCATGATTGCAGCCCTTTGAGAATGAGGGTGCAGTCGTTCTTACAACCTGGCTCCATCACGCGGGCGACGGCGCTGATAAAAAAGCGCCGCACCATTGCCTGATGAACGGGTACAGAGGTTGCAAAGTAGCGCTCTGCAAAGCCTTCTATGATTTGAGTTTTGTTGCCGTACTGGTCATAGACCCGGTTGAGATATTCCCGGATTGGGTGATAGGGGTTCTCTTTGGCTAGTCGGTAGGTGAGCGTAGAAATATCCTTATCGCCTGACTTGATAGGTAGGTCATGGCGGGTGATTAGCTCGACTCGGGCCTCTGCTGGGCAAAATAGCTCGCCATCAAGCTCTGGCTGTAGCAATAGCTCGTTGTAGCGCAGGCGATCGCCGAAATGCTCTCTGAGTAGGCAGTCATCACGGACTAATTTGTGGTCTTCGTTAACGGTGTAGTCAGCGCGGAACTTCTTACCCGCTTCGAGCTTTTCTTTAAGCAGTCTGCTGGCTGCGAATTTGTCATGGTGATGTTCTTTGCACCAGGCCGATAGGATGACGCCTACAGAGGCTTCAGTTTCGCTGCCTTCGAGTACCAATACCGCCAGCTTGTTGACTTCGTTCTCTATTTGTACGGCGGCAGAGTTGACCGCTCGCTCCTGGTCTTTCGGCCCTCGGAATTTCCCGTTTTTATTGGGTTTTGGCTTGGATGCTTCTGTCTCTATCACATTGGCGTCTACGTCTTGGCGGAGTGTGGCGCAGAGGGTGGTTGATCGGTCTTCCGTCCAGGCGCATAGCCCGTTCTCCTGTTCGCAAATTGGGCAGGGTGTAGCATCCGATGATCGGATCAATTCTGGTGATGGCATGATGGCACTAAAAAATTGCTCGCCGGCGCTGCGCTGGCGATGGGCATAAACGGCAGAAGCCGCCCCGTAGCGAGAGGCGGCTTATTTGTGGCTGTATTGATATAGCTGATAGTCCAGCTCAACCTGGTAGGCATTGAGTAGGTGTATGGCTGGGCGCTGGAATCGAATTACCAATCCGTTGTCGTAGCGCGGTAAAGCTCGGTGAATCGTGATCGGCCAGATGATCGCAAGCCGAAAATCACGCCAATCAGGGTGATCTGTCCGCCATGCCCAGCAAGCTACTAGGGCATCGTGTATCATATGTTTCATGTACGTTAATTGAATAAATTGTCTTTAGAACCCCTGCGAGTCGTTAGCTCGTGGGGGTTTTTGTTTAGTCCCTCAGTACGTAGCAGTACTGAGGGGCTTGTTTTGAGAGAATGAGGCATCCAGGCAGGCTACCGGGAAGTTCCCTGCCTGGACTGTCGTCTACTGGCGTTTTCCAGCATTAGGTAAATCCTACCTTATGTTGGCACAACCTTACGCCAACATAAGGTATCATGAGTGAAAGCATTGAAGCTAGGTCTCAATTTGTGCTGCTACGTCAAAAAAAATCTGTCACTCAAAAGGCCGTAGCCGAAGCTTTAGAGGTCTCAGAACATACAGTTTGGGCCTGGGAGAAAGGGCGTCAAATACCGCGCCTTACTATTCCACAAGCAAAAGCTTTATGCCGTTTGTTCGGCGTTGGCATCGAGGAGTTGCCCGATAATTTCGGGCCGTCCTAAAACTGAAAAGGCCGGGAAGAGCGCTCACTCTCCCCGGCCAGTCCGCACCTACCACGAATAGGCACGAACAATGAAAACAATACAACTAATCCCTATCTTTTCGGGCCGCGCACCGCCTCACGCGGCTTAGCTTTTGGCTTTGGTTTCCTCTCCACACCAAAAGCCATTATCACTATCTGTACTATTCCGATAAGTGGAAAGGGGAACGGCTCTACTAGCAGAAGTACGCTGCTAGTGATCCAGCTAAATACGCTGAGCGCAACGAGCCAATCTCTGAACCACTTCTTCAGCCTGAAACCGCCTTCTTTATCGCCTACATACATGGGAAACCTTTGAGCATCAGCAATGCTTTCAGGGTGCCCTGAGAGGTATAGGCGATCGGACTGTGAGGGTGCGATCGCCTTTTTTATTGCTGTAGCAGGCGCTGAAGCAACACCTGCTGACCATGTCGATTCACGCAACACAGGACAGCTTAATTATGATCACAAACACTTTAACCGTGGAACCTAATTTAGACACTCAGCTACAGCGACAAGCAGATACGATCACTGAATTGCGAAGGCAGAACCACAAGCAAGCTGCCGACATAGACCTTTTGAAGATTTACCTAGCATCTACCCTAAAAGCTCTACGCGACTCTTCGGAAGACAAACAGAACACCTTCGGTAGGTTGTTCTTAGACTTTGTTAATCAGCGCTGGCAGGCGAGAGGGCGTGATGCTGACCTTTGAATTGTTGGTGGCCATGATGCTATTCATCGTTTGCCGCTCTAATGGGAAGCGAGGGCCGCCGCGATCGCAGAAACCGAACGGAAGCCGAACGCTCGAACGAACTTGCCAGAACAGAAAAGCGGACGGCCTCCGAACAGACCGAAAGCCCCCAAACGAGAAGACTTTCATGATTAATAATACCGAAACGTACACCCAAACGACCGCTCAACCGTACGCACAGCAGTACACAGAGCGAACATATACCGCCGCCGAAGTAGCAGCCGAACACGGCGTCAGCGATGCCACTGTTCGGAATCGCTGGTTCGACTGGCTTCTTAAGGTTGCACCTGAGAGGTTATTGAAGGAGGGCAAGAGCTATACACAGCTTGCTAGTGATCTCTTCGCTAGCTTTGCCCCAGTAGATAAGAAAGAGCGCCATGCATGGGTCACTAAAACCAGCCCTCTAAAGGTAATTTGAGCGTAGCTTAATGATCTCTAAAAGCGAGTCTAAGTAGGGGTTTCAGAAGCTGTATGAAAAGCCATCGCAGGTATCAAATCAGGCTAAGCGCCTAGCCATCAG
>NZ_JADEXO010000222.1 GCF_015207105.1 cf. Phormidesmis sp. LEGE 11477 | reverse complement strand
ACCGTTCTTCGAAATGTCGTGAGAGCCACAGGTGGGACAAGTCATCTCAACTTTCATCTGCTCTACTCCTCTAGAGTCGCAACAGCTACGTCTTATTTTTCTCTATCCTTTACATTAATGCACTACCAGTAAACATTCAGCCTCCAAGATCTTTGTAGGTCGAAGCCCATTCTAGATATCGCGATGGTAGCCGCTATTCAGATCAATTCAGCTTTACGCCACTTTTGCGTCTCTATATATCTTTTATTTAGCTCATTTTCTCGAGATATATACGTCTCTATATATCTTCTATTTAGCTCATTTTCTTGATACATACTTTCTCCCTACATCAAAGGCAAAGGACAGTCTGTTGGCGTTGGTGGTTGTCAGAGCCGATGATTAATGTCGAAAGACATCTCTTCACCGTATAGCTTCACCGTATAGCTACGTTTGCTACTGGCTGCAGCGAAATTGTTTGACGTAGATGTTCACCTAACCGACGGGCTAGCGCCAAAATCGTGAACGTTGGCGAATACGACGGCCCAGTTGGGAACACTGCCGAACTTGCGATATAGAGATTATCCGTGCCAAACACTCGGCAGTTCGTATCGACAACGCCTGCTTCAGGGCGGTTAGCCATTCGGGTCGTGCCCATTTGATGAGCTGCGTCAGTCATGGTCTCTAGCGTCGGTGGATCGTTGCCAAAGTCAAAAGCACCGAGTCCTGATTGTTCGAATCGCTCTGCTAAAAGCTGTATCGTTTTTGCCATAGAGCGTTTGTCTTGTTCAGTAAAACGCCAGTCAAGCGCTATTTTTCTTTTGCCTAGCGGATCGCGTTCGGTACTTAGCGTAATGCGGCTATCTTTGTGCGGAACTTGCTCAACGACAAATTTGACACGGTAGGAATCGACGATGCCGTTGCCATCTTGACAGGCCGGTCGCAGCGTCAAGATTCTACGTAGAGCACCTAGGCGCGTTTCATAGATCGGCTTCAGGTACAAAACGTGCTCTAGCAGCTTTTCTGCCTCTTGGGTCTGATCATCTAAGGCAAAGCATGTACAAAAGCGAGGCTTAGGCGCGTACTGCAACTCTCTTGCGTACTCCCTAGTAAGAGCACCAGGCCGCAGTGAGCCCGTGTGATGCTTGGGATGGTCGGTATAAAATCGGCCAACTAGATCGTGCTCATTCCCAATGCCGGCTGGTATCTGTCGGTCGGAGGCTAATAGCAATCGGGCCGATTCTAGCGCGCCCATTGCCAGCACAACGGTCTCACCTTCGACCGTGATCTCTTTTCCTTCTAATGATCGACAGTTAACTGCGCTTACGTGCTGCTTGGACTCGTCCAACATCAGCTCGGTAGCAGTCGCGCCCATCAGCACCTGCAGATTCTTCGACTGACGCATCTCCTCACCGAAGCGCTTGACCGTACGGGTCGGTGTCTGCTCCCAGTAAAAGCTGCTGACCTTCAGCCCAGCGGCGGCTATCTTTGAACGAAACGTCATGATCTCTGGGCGAACCGCTTCTGCTTCTAGATCGCCAAAGCTATAGTCTTTGGCAGCGGAGCGATAGTGTTCTAGAAGATCTTCAAAGCTGATTGGCCAGCCGCTGTTTGGCACCCAGTCTCTTCCCTCAAAGTCAGAGGGCTGCAAGTATTTCCATTTGCCTGTCCAAACGTTGCTGGTTCCCCCAAACTGACGTACCCGGCTAACGCCACGCAGCGCTGGCGGTAAGTATCGATGATAGTAAGAATTTGGATTGAGCTGGCGATGACGTTTGCCTAAGAACGTGACGTCATTGAGGGCTTGGATGGCCGGATCAAACTGCTCGCGACCGCTTTCTATCAGCGTAACTTCCAGACCATGGCGTGCTAGATAAGTCGATACTTCAGCGCCAGCAATTCCAGAGCCCACTACGACTACCTGCCGGCGTAGTGTCGTCTGCTCGCCCATTTCTAAAATATCAGTAAACATTCAGCCTCCAAGATCTCTGTAGGTCGAAGCCCATTCTAGATATCGCAACGGTAGCCGCTACTCAGCTTAAGTTAGCTTCATGCCGCCTTTATTGCTCTATATATCTTTTATTTAGCTTCTTTCCTCGACATACACTTTATTCTATGCATCAAAGGAAAGGATAGGACATCAAAGGCAAAGGAGAGGCTGGTTAGCATCGATGATTGTTAGAGCCGACGATTAATGTCGAAAGACCTCTCTTCACTGTATAGCTACGTTTGCTACTAGCTACAGCGAAGTTGTTTAGCGTAGATGTTCACCTAGCCGACGGGCTAGCGCCAGAATCGTGAACGTTGGCGAATATGACGGCTAATTGGGAACACTGCCGAACTTGCGATATAGAGATTATTAGTACCAAACACTCGACAGTTCGTATGCTGCTCTGCGTTCGTTGCCTTTTGATGTCTCTTTCTTATTTGGCGTGAATCCTTGGAAATGGGGCCGACTTGAGTTCTTTCTCGTTTTCTTTGGCCGCCTTTCTAAGGCTTCGACACGCTTACTCAGTGTCTGATGCTTCTCCCACAGCAGGTATAGCAAGGCATCTTTCGCCTTTGATGACAGACCACTTAAATCGGGTAATTTTTGTATGTGAACATGCTGTTGATATTGACTTTGCTCATTTGTCACAAGCCAGCGCTGGGGGAGTTGAGCGATTACTAAGCGCGTTTTTCACAGATGTACTCTTGGCTCAGACCCCATCGCGGTATCTCTCGAGAGACTTTGCCGATTTACTTAGGATTCTTCGAGTTCGTTCATAATGCTAAAAAAGGGGGCAGGACCTTGCTTGATGGTCGGTTGAGTATCTTGCTGGGCTAGCTCCTTGAAACCCCCTATCCAGACTCCGCTAGGACTCCGTCTATAGCGAAGCTTAGGGGGTGGTGTAAACGGGTGAGCTTTGCGAACAGTCTTGCGTATGATATTGCTCAATCATGGCAGCTTTTGATACAATAGTACTGCTGAGGTAACCAGTCATGTGGGCCAAAGCACTGAACCTTGAAAACGAAGTATTGGGTTCCCAAGCTAAATCGTGCTTGGGGTAAAACTTTGTGCGATATAGGTTGAA
>NZ_JADEXO010000012.1 GCF_015207105.1 cf. Phormidesmis sp. LEGE 11477 | reverse complement strand
CCTCTATCCCCTATCCCCCATGTCTCCCCGCTACTCCGACTACAACAACTGGGCCTGGCTCTACAACCAAACAATGGGGCCAGACTACAGCAAGCCTCAGCTCAATCTACTTAAAGACATGTTTCTTCCCCATATCCCGCCCAAAGGAAGAATCCTCGATCTCTGCTGTGGCACCGGACAGCTCATACAGCCCCTAGTCGAGCAAGGCTACCAAGTCACAGGACTAGATGGCTCAGAAGAAATGCTCAGCTACGCACACAAGAACGCACCACAGGCAACCTACAGTCTCCAAGATGCGCGAACCTTTTCCTTCTCACAAAGCTTCGATGGCATTTTCTCTACTAGCGCCTCTCTCAACCATCTCATGACGCTCGAAGATCTCGCCCAGGTATTCGAGCGAGTTTATACCTCTCTTAATAACGGCGGTATCTTCCTTTTCGACCTCAATCATCCCGAACAGCTTACGCGATGGTGGAGGGGCCAACCTACCGAAGGTGAATTGAACGGTAGATATGCTTGGATGGTAACTCCTCACTATGATCAAAACCTAGCGATAGGAGATTTTCAAGTCACTGTTTTTCAAGCGTCTAATCAGCCACCTAGCCTAATAGACAAACTCTCTCTATTTAAGCAAGGACTATACAAGCTGCTTAGCCAGCCTCGATTTATTGGCCTACGGCTCAAGCTTATTCAAAACCTAGCAAAGCTCGAACCTAGTTGGCAGCATCAACAGCTCACCTACCCGGTGAAAGGCCACAGTCTCGACAGCGTAAAAGGCGCGTTAGAACAGGTAGGGTTTCAAAATATCTCTCTCCAAACCATTGATGGCGAGTCACCTATCGATCAAAACCATTCCGCCCATTTTATTTGTACGAAACCCGCTTCAGTCCAGCCCGAGTCAACTGAAAGCAAAAGCACCCCCACCCAAACCGTAACGTCCTAACGACTTTTGCCCTGCTAGCCCCTCACTGACCTATGACAATAACTTCCGCACCTACCCAACAACAACATATGCAAGCGGTCATCGACCGCTATACCCAGCGCACCGCTAAGTCAAAGGCGTTTGCAGCGGCCAATAGAGCAGTGCTTGCGGACAAAAGCTCTATTGGCTTTAACTTTTCGCCTGAGACGAAGGAGGCGTGCTATCCAGTAGTCGCTGAGCGATCGCACGGCAGCAAACTATGGGACATCGACGGCAACGAGTATATCGACATCCTCATGGGCCTAGGCACTAATCTCTTCGGGCACAATCCTGCTTTTATTCGTGAAGCGATCGAGCAGCAGCTTAAAAAAGGCATTCAAATTGGCCCCCAGTCTGAATTAGTGGGTGAGACGGCTCAGCTTGCCTGCGAGCTAACCGGCATGGAACGGGTCACTTTCAGCAGTACGGGCACCGAAGCCGTTATGACCGCAGTGCGAATTGCTCGTACCGCGACTAATCGCAGCAAAATTGCTGTTTTTACAAATTCATATCACGGCCATTTTGACGCGGGTCTGATGCGAGCGCCGCTGAGTGAATATGCTCGCAAAAAAGCAGTGCGGGTTTCAGAGGCTAAGTCTTGGCTCGCGCCTGTAAATTGGCTATTAAAACAGCGGATAAACGGCCGCGCTGTGCCAGCCGCAATGGGCATTCCAAGTGCGATCGCCCGCGACATCATCGTTCTAGAATACGGCAATCCTAAATCTCTCTCGGTCATCAAAGCCAATCAGAAAAGTCTCGCCGCCGTTCTAGTAGAACCGGTTCAAAGTCGCTGCCCTGAACTGCAGCCCCAACAATTTCTCACCCAGCTCCGAACGCTGACAGAAGAACAAGGCACCGCCCTCATTTTCGATGAAATGGTCACCGGATTTAGAGTCGAACCCGGCGGCGCACAGGCATACTTCGGCATCTCTGCCGATATCGCCGCCTACAGCAAAATTGCAGGCGGCGGACTTCCTCTCTCCATCATTGCCGGCAAGTCTCGCTTTATGGATCATATCGATGGTGGCCAGTGGCAGTTCGGGGATAATTCTAGCCCCCAAGTCCCTACCACCTTCTTCGCAGGTACCTTCTGCAAACATCCCCTCTCCCTAGCCAGCGCCCACGCTGCCCTAACACACCTCAAAGCACAAGGCCCCTCTTTGCAAGCCGCGCTCAATCAAAAAACAAAAGTCCTCGTCGAACGATTAAATCAGTTCACCATAGACTCAGACTTACCCGTGCGTTTCACTCACTTCGGCTCCTTTTTTGCGATCGCCCTCACCCAAAGCCAAATATCACTCGCCGCTATTACACTGCTCTCCTACCACCTGCTCAACCAAGGCATTCATCTTCGCAGCGGCGACAAAGGCGGCTTTCTCTCCACCGCCCACAAGCCCGAAGATATCGAAGCTATCTACCAAGCGTTTGAAACAGGACTCCTCACCCTCAAGTCAGTCGGCTACTTATCGTAAATGACTTGATTTCTCCTGTAGATTTCCTCATTTCAACTCTCATACTTACACTCCCTCAATCCCAAAAGTACCATGACACAATCAGCAGAAACCACATACCAAGTTGTCATCTCAGACGAAGGCCGCTACTCCATTTGGCCCACCTACAAACAAATCCCGTGGGGATGGCTAGCCACTGGCACTACTGGCAATAAACAAGTATGCCTAGACCACATCGCTGAAGTCTGGGCAGATATGCGGCCTTTGAGCTTGCAGCGAGCTATGTCTGCACAAACTTCTGAGCAAATCTCTAAACAATCCGAGTCTCAGCTTATATAGTACTAAGTCTCATAGATCCCAAGGCCGTGTTTAAAGAACAAACTGTGATCCTCACACCTAACAACGCATCAGAATATTCATCAAACACCCTTGATCTCCTTGTACCTTGGGATATTCCTCTAGAGTGCGAGTTAGATGAACCGATCAAACAACAGATTGCAACAAGCCTGCGATCGCTCTCCCAAGCCCTGCACAATCCAAACCGGCATCAAGCACTCACCGAAATTGAGCAAATCACAGCCAGCCTTCCCCAGGCCAAAACCTACCCCACCAAAACCACCAAGACCAAAACCGCCCTCAGTGCCGCTGCCGTAGAAGAATACGACACCTACTTCAAAGTCCGCCATGTCCAAACCACCGAAGCCGAAGACATTGCCCTTTGTCTCACCCAAGGACTCCTCACCAACTGTCACCATTTCATCTCACTGTGTCATCGTCTTCCTACGCTGAACCCAGCTCAAATCAACCAGCAAAAACAAGGCTTCCTCAGCTACACCGCGCTCTTAGAAAGAGCCTTCAACATCAATAGCCCTACCTAATTTCTTTTCTTCTCCTATGACACATTCCCCCACCCCAAAAGACATCTGGCAAGGCTTCCACTGGTCATTTTTCATCAATGTCCAAGCGCTCATCCTCAGCCTTCGTCGCTTTGAAGCGCAGCTTGCGTCCGGCAATCACCATCAAGCGAAAATAGAACTCGCTGCGGCCACAGAATTCATGCTTGCATCTGGCGCATCGATGGAGCTCGCCGGCAGCTTCAGTGACGCACAATATCAGCAATCTGTGCGCCCTAGCATGTCTCCCCCGCAGGTTAGTGCCACCAACTTCAGCGGACTCATGTCCTGGGAGCACGCCGCTCTCATGCAAATTTGGAAAAATCTCCGTTCAACCTTCGAGACCCTACCGCCTGGCCTCAGCCCCCAGCACCAAGCCTTTGTTCAAGCCTATTCTTCGCTCGCCACTGCCCACCGCGCCGTCTGCGAAAAGTTTGGCGGCGGCGATAGCGGCAGTCTACGCTTCAATCAAAGCTGCGCCGTAGAAACACTTGATAAGTTTAGCCAGAGTCGGCGAGATTTAATCGACCCTCAGCGTCAAGTCGCTCAAGGTTGTCCTTTTCACTCTTAGCTTCAGTTTGGAAGTCTTTCAGTAGGAAGCGGGTAACGCGATTCGAACGCGCGACATTTTGCTTGGGAAGCAAACGCTCTACCACTGAGCTATACCCGCACAGGTTTACATTGTGTCGTATTGGTGAAGTGCTGTCTATCTAGCGCCATGAAGCTTTACATCTTTGGACTTTACCTCCTTGGATTAGCGCGATGACTATTCACCTTCCTCACTGTCCTCTTTGATGTAGAAAGAACGAGCCATTGTTTCGCCGTTTTTCTTGACAGCCACATCCGCACCCGGAAATTCGTAGATGCCGCGATCGCCGCTGTCAATATGCAATAACACCCACAGCTTTTCTTCTGGATAGGGCGCTTCCCATAGGTCAACGACGACATCTTCACTATCTCCAGCATCCACACGCGCCTGACCAAGGCTATCGGGCAGCTCGATGCCACCGTCTTCATTGCTTTGATGGATAGAAACCCAGCCGTCTCTAGCAGTCGCTACCTCTTCGATAACAATCTGGCCCGCTGTTGTTTGGTCCTTGACAACCAGCCTGACGTTCTTTTGGTTGATACCTTCTTCTTCGCCTTCAGCATTTTCAGCTGCGGCGACTTCAGCATCCGTACCCTCGACTTCCGTGCTTTCGACTTCTATATCTTCAATTTCTAGATTCTCTACTTCTGTGCTCTCACTAGGTGCAGATGAAGAAGACTCTGTCGAACCGAGCTCATTGATTGCTGAGCAGCCTGCTATAAAAAGTAAGGCGGCGAAGGCGCTGAGAAAACGAACCATAAAAGCTAGATAAGAATTTGAGGACTGATTGTTTAATGAAGCTATTTTACGCGAAATTCTATATCTTGCGATCGCAGTTCATCTAGAAAAGGCGATTGCAAATTACGATGCTCGCAAATTACGATTTATCAGAGAGAACGTATACTATAGCGCTTGGATGTTTATGCTAGTTCTTGAGGTTGAAGCCAGGTAGGGAATTGGAGCTTGAGCAAACGGACGGGAAAAATTTTTCAGTGGGTGGCGATCGCGCTGCTAGTTGTTCTAGCTGTAGTGCTAATCAACCGATATGGAATGGCCACGCTACAGGCTCAAGTAGAGCGAATGGGTGTCTGGGCCCCCATAGGACTGTTCGCCCTGCGATTTAGTAGCGTCGTGATTCCGGCCTTGCCAGGAACGGCTTATTCGATTGCGGCAGGGGGGCTGTTGGGTTTTCAGCAGGGGTTAGTGGTCGTCTGCCTCTCTGATCTGCTCTCTTGTTCGCTCAGCTTTTGGCTATCCCGCCGGTATGGGCGATCGCTAGTGGGTCGGCTAGTCGGTAAGCAATTCATGGATAGGGTTGATCGGCTAAGTCAGCGCCATCTAGAACGGAATTTTTTCTTGATGACTGCGTTCTTAATGACTGGCTTTTTTGACTTCGTAGCCTACGGCGTAGGATTGGCCAAGGCACCCTGGCGAAAGTTTTTCCCAGCGCTAATACTGAGTATTGCTATTTCTAATCCGCCGATCGTGGCAGTAGGGGCAAGTGTTTTAGAAGGCGGAAAGATTCTGTTGTTTCTTGCTCTTTTTGGCGTGTTTGTGCTGTCGCTAATTGCTGGGTGGGTGAGGCGAAAAGAGCAGCCTGTAGAAATCGAGCAGCGATAAACGTCGCGCTAGCAGCATACCGAAATAAAAGTCCAGTGCTCAGTAGACTTTGCTAGCAATGGATTTTTCTAGCAGTAAAGTTTACTAGCAATAGATTCTATCGACAAAGTCTACTCGAAGACTAGCTCAAAGGTTATTCGACCGGTATAGAGAATTCGATTATTTCAAAGCCTCTACTGTTTTCGTAGCGATCCGATTCTAAATTAACAAAGTCAATATCTGTTCTAGGTGCTGGTGCGCTCAGCAACTCGATGTCGACTTCTCTGCCTTCAAGATAAACAGGATCGAGTTCAATCACACTATCGTCATCGTCACTAATTGTGTAGTCATAGTTACTTTCAACATCTTCCAAGGTTTCTTCTTCAGCGGCTAGGATAGGCATAGTTAAAAAAGCTATACCAGTACAACCTAAAGCTATAATAGTGAATACTTTGAACATTTTATATAGGCTCCGAGCTTCTCTTTTAATTCTCCTTTCGCCGTAGATGCGTCCTCACTGACAGACCTTAATAACCAACCTCGATGGCAGACCCTACAAGTAGGCAGTCTGTAGATTAGGGTGGATACATGCTAATGATGGCGCACCTCAATGTGGTAGCCTCTCTCTAAAGTTGTAGGTTTCTCTGTAAGAGGGTAGTAATATACAGTTTCTCTAACAATCGCTTAGCTATTACGTTTAGCGCTTATTGTGAGGTTTCGGCTGGTGAGGTTTCAGCCGGGGCAGGTTGCTGCGTTGCCATGCCTAAGCTTGCACCTTCAACCATTCTCAACTTGTCCATTACCGCAATCACCTGACCATAGTCAATGGTTTCATCAGCCTGTACCGTGACTAGTGCTTCAGAGCTATCGCCGACTCGTTCTTGGACTGTTTCTGTCAGATCATCTAAAGCTACGGGTTCTTTCTCAATAGATATATCGCCGTTTGCTTCAATGGTTACGGTAATAAAAGCTTCCTGCTGCGACTCCGAGGATTCTGCATCTGGCAAATCCACCGAGAAACCTTCTGCCCTCGTTAGAAACAAGGTTGAAATTATGAAGAATGCCAAGATTGCAAAAATGACGTCAATCATCGGCAGAATGTTTATCGTCAATGGCTCGTCAGCTTCGTTATCGATTACTCGCATAGGTCATCTCCTTTGGATGCATTTCTTGGTGATGCCACTCGTATAAGATTTCTAGCTGACCGCCATACTCCTGAAGCAACGCGACCTGACGCTTGTAAAAGCCGCGAAATAGATTGGCAAACAACAGCGTGAAGATTGCGACAATCATGCCTGCCGCCGTTGAAACTAGCGCTTCGCTAATGCCGCCAGTGACCAGTTCTGTATTGCCCCCCCCTAGTCCGCCTAAGTTCAATGAAGCAAAGGAGCGAATGAGACCGAGAATAGTGCCTAATAGCCCTAGTAGTGGCGCTACTGCGACGATCGTTTCAAAAACAGTGTTGAACCGCTTAAGGAGAGGTAGCTCTGCTTGCGTGGCACTCTCTAGCGCTATTCGGAACTGATTGGGTGAGGCGTTTTCTAGCTCCAGCGCTTCTAAGAAAATACGGGAAATAGGTAAGTTTATATTTTGTTTGAGCTTGGCGAAAACAGCAGTCGGATTAGACCGGTAAATTTGCAAAATGTCCTTGGCAACTGCACGCTCCTGCTTCTTGATACGGAACCAAAATAAACCCCGTTCGATAGTAACGGTGATCGCACTTAGCGAAAATAACAGCAGCGGCCACATTACCACGCCACCTGCTGAGAAAATTTCGGTTATGGACATACGGATTGACGCCGAGAAGGCAGTAGTTGTACCCCTCTATCTAATACTAAACAGGAATAAATATCAATAATTCTCTAGCTAGGCACCCCTAAAAAAAGCCACGTCCAGCTTCACCTCTAGCGGCTGCCTTTAGGATCTAGGGCATCTCTTAGACCATCGCCCAGCAGATTGAAAGCTAGCACAGTCAGAGTGATAAACAATCCTGGAAATACAATTGTCCAGGGGGCAGAAAGTGAATATCCCCCTTTGAAGGCATCGGATAGCATAGTCCCTAATTCTGGTGTGGGTGGCTGTGCGCCTAGGCCCAAAAAGCCGAGTCCAGCCGCCTCAAGGGTAGCGGTGCCAATCGCTAAAGTTGCTTGAACCACCAGCGGAGCTAAGCTAGCAGGTAAGATATGCAAAAAGACAATTCGCGGCGCTTTAGCCCCGAAGGCACGAACGGTTTGAACAAACTCTTGTTCTCGCAAAGACAGCACCATGCTGCGAGTAAGACGGATGAACTTAGGGATTTGGACAATCCCAACGGCGACCATCACGCTGACGACACTAGGCCCTGTGACCGTAACCACTGCGATCGCCAGCAAAATTGACGGAAATGCCAGCATTACATCCGTCATCCAGCCGATTACGGTCTCTACCCAACCGCGAAAGTAGCCAGCCGCTAGCCCCAGTCCTACACCAATGAGCAAACCAATTAAAACCGAGACCAGGCCAATCACCAGCGAAGTCCTAAGCCCGTACCACACCAGGGTTAAGATATCTCGGCCTAAGCCATCAGCCCCAAACCAGTGAGCCATACTTGGCCCCTGCAGCCTAGCGGCGTAGTCCCTAGCAGAAGCCGCATCGTAAGGATTAAGAACAGGTGCTAGGAGCGCCGCTAACACCAGAAATACCGTAGTTCCCAAGCCAATTAGGCCAGAGGTCGATTCAAAAAATCTTTGAACCGCGCGATTCCTTAGAAGTTTGGGCCGACGTTGAGTTGGGGGAGTCGTTTTAGGAGGCTTAGGGGGAGATGCGATCGCCATAGGAACACAAAAGAGAATGAGAATATCGAAAACAGCACAAGAGAGAATATGGTCGGCTTCTCTTACTTATGTTGAACACCTGGTATTGAACGCCTAATATTGAACTTACTTGTACTGAATACGCGGATCTAGCAGCGCATAGGAGAGGTCGACTAGCAGATTAATCAACACAAATACAAACGCAACAAAGACCACGCCGCCCTGTACTACCGGATAATCTCTTTGCAAAATGCCGCCATAGATCCAGCTACCAATTCCGGGCCAAGAGAAAATTGTTTCTGTTAAGATAGCGCCCCCTAACAGAGTGCCAAACTCTAATCCAACAATGGTAACAACTGGCAGCATGGCATTTTTTAGGGCATGTTTGCTAATTACGACCAGTTCCTTTAACCCTTTTGACCTGGCCGTGCGAATGTAGTCTTGCGATAGCACCTCTAGCATGGCACTGCGAGTGATGCGGGCAATAATCGCCAAAGGAATCGTACTGAGGGTGATCGCTGGCAGCACTAGATGGGCTAGCACATCACCCAGCGCGCTGAAATCACCTCGAACAATAGAATCAAAGATGAAAAATCCGGTAACTGGTTCAAAAACGGTGCCGATATCGGTACGGCCACTAGGCGGTAACCACTGCAAATTAACTGCAAATAGGTAAATGAGCAGCAAGCCTAGCCAGTAAACCGGCATCGAGACCCCCAGCAAAGAACCCGTCATCGTCAGGTTATCAATCCAACTGTTCTTTTTAACAGCCGCAAGCACACCTGCTGGGATACCGATCACTAAAGCAATTAGCATAGCAACAACAGATAGCTCAAAGGTCGCAGGCCAGCGCAGGCGAATTTCCTCAGCAATAGGCACACCCGTAAAGATGCTGCTGCCCAGATCAAAAGTCAGTAAATTACCCAAAAACGACAGATACTGCAGCGGCAGCGGCTCATTGAGCCCCATTCGCTCTCGCAGTTTTTCAACGGCATCGGGTGTGGCGCGATCGCCCAGCATAGTCACAGCCGGATCACCTGGAATCAAGTGCAAGAAGATAAACACGAGCAGTGAAATGCCAAGTAAGACTGGTACTAGCTGAAGCAATCGCCTGAGAATGTATCTGCCCATAACAATCTACCCTTTCTCAACGGCTACAAATGGCTCAGAACTAAAGGGGCTAGGCTCCCAACCCTCAACCCCAGCCCGCTTAGCTAGCAGCGGCTGAGAATGCACAATCGGAATTCTGAGTGCTTCATCAAAGATCAGCGCGTCTGCCTGCTGGTACAGCGCCTGTCTTTCATCTGGGTCGCTGTTGGTGCGTGCCTGCTCTAACAATTCAAACAGCTCAGGGTTTTGATAGTCACCTAAATCTTGGGTGGCACCAGGGCCGAAGTGAGCATAGAGAAAGTTATCTGGATCGCCATAGTCGCCTGTCCAGCCCAGCATGAAAGATTGAAATCCAGGGGCTACGTTGCGATCGGCTAGATAGGCACCCCAATCCTTGGTTTGCAAGTTGACGTTGATACCAATCTGGCTAAGCTCAGCGGCAAAAGCTTCGGCAATGGGTTTGGGGTTAGGAAAATATGGGCGGCTAACCGGCATATACCACATATCTAGATCGAAGCCGTCAGGATAGCCCGCAGCGGCGATCGCACTTTGTGCTTCCTCCACGCTGTACTCGTAGTCGTCGATGCCGCTATCTCTATAGTCTTCTAGTGAAGGGGGAACAAAGTGACCGTCGGTTTCACCCAGTTCGCCCCAAAAGGCATCGACGATAGCGGACTTATTGATTGCTTGGGCGATCGCCTGCCGGACTTCTTTGGTCGCCAAGGGCTCATAGCTGGGATTTAGCGCTAGATAGCCCACGTTGAAAGAAGGCCGATAGACCGCCTCTAGATTCGGATCTGACTCAATTTCAGTCAGCTGGTCGGGCGTGAGATCTACGGTGAAATCTAATGTCCCGGCTCGCAGTTGAGCCAGCCTAGCGGCTGGATCTTCAATAAAGCTGAAGACAAGCTGCTCGACCATGGGCATCCCTTCTTCCCAGTAGTCTTCAAATTTCGTCAGGGTGACGCGATCGCCGCTGATCCAAGAATCAAACACAAACGGCCCCGTGCCCACCGCCGCGCCAGAAGGCGTACCATAGTCAGCGCCCGCCTGCACCGCCGTTGGGCTAGCAATGCCAAAATAGCCCGATGAAATCGCGGCGGGAAAAGCGGCAAACGGCTCGGCAATCTCAAACTCGACGGTGAGATCGTCAACAGCTCGCACATCGACTAGCGTTGAAGCCTCATCGCCTTTGAATCCGCCAAATAGGTCAGTCCAAATCTCGTACAGACTGCCTGAATCGCGATAGCCAAACTCAAACTCTGGGTCCCACCAGCGATTGACATTAAACACGACAGCTTCTGCGTTAAAGTCCGTGCCATCGTGAAAGGTGACACCTTCGCGTAGGTTAAACGTCCAGGTTCTGCCATCCTCAGACGCGCTCCATTCGGTTGCTAGCTCCGGGGCCAGATCTGTGCTGCCTGGCTCATTGCCAATCAAGTAGTTATAGATTTGTTGCTGCACGTAGATTGAGTTGCCGTCAGTGATATCGCCCGGTGTGAGGTTAACCGGTTGACCCACCGAGCCAAATACCAGCGCTCCTGCCGGTGCCTCTACGCCGCCTTCAGCCGTTGTTGATTCTTCAGATGCGCCACCACAGTTAGCCAGAACAACCGCCAGTGTCAGCGCCATCACCGCCAAAAGCACTCGTCGCAATCGCTGTCTGAAAAAAATGTGTGGGCGCATAATTCTTCTGAACTCCTGATCCTTTTTAAAGGGTCTACCACCGCCGGATGAACGACGAGCTAATTAGAGAGGATTATAGGAACCTACGTGAAACTTTCCAGATAAAATGCGTAAATCGATACATTTGAACAATTTGTCAAAAAGTCACGTCTATATGCCAGCGGGTACAAACCATGTGTGAGCCTGCAAAACAACTACTTTAAGACTATTTCCAAAGACATACATAGAGACGCAACAGAGTGATACATCGAACAGAATCTATGGCTGACAAAGATATTTAGTGAGGGGAAAGGCCGCTAAAGAAAGGACAGATCAGCCGAAGAATGGGGATCAATTCCTTGGACATTCATTTGTGTATCTATTTGTGTGTCTCTTGTATGTCTATCTTTGCAGCAAGTGAGTTCTTTTACTTTCGTTCGCCCGGCTACAGTCTGTTTGTTCTTATGCTGTATTGTTACTTCTATGGTGAGTTTGGCCACATCAGTCACGATCTCATCAGTCACAGTAGCTTAATAATCTACTAGCTGTCTTAGGGCCTGAGCATGACTTTTCCGATTCTTGACGTTCGCGATCTCTCGATTGTCTTTCCCACTAAAACAGGCGCAATCAACGCAGTAAAGTCGGTTTCTTTTTCGATTGAACCCGGACAAACGCTGGGACTGGTCGGCGAATCAGGCTCGGGTAAATCAGTCACGTCTCTAGCAGTAATCGGCTTGCTAGAGGGTAATGCTCAGATTTCTGGCGAGGTCTGGTTTTGCGATTCAAATACGCCTAATGCTAGGCCAGTAGATCTGCTCAAGCTCTCAGTTGAAGAGCGCCGCCGATATCGAGGCCGACTGATTTCGATGATTTTTCAAGAGCCGCTCACCTCGCTTAATCCTGTCTATACCTGCGGCGACCAGCTCATAGAAGCGCTCCGGCTACATCAGGGGCTAAGCGGCAGCGCGGCAGAAGCCAAGGCGATCGCACTATTTGAAGAAGTCAAACTGCCTGAACCCAAGCATGTATTAGGCCGCTATCCGCATCAGCTTTCTGGTGGGCAGCAGCAGCGGGTAATGATCGCGATCGCCTTAGCAGGCAACCCCGCTGTCCTGATTGCCGATGAACCCACCACGGCCCTAGATGTCACCATTCAATCCACCATTCTCGATCTGCTCAGAGACTTGCAGGCAGCTAGAGACACCGCCATTTTGTTCATCACTCACGATATGGGCGTCGTCTCTCAAATCGCCGATCGCGTGGCGGTCATGTACAAAGGTAATCTAGTCGAGATTGCACCCGTATACGACCTATTTGCCAATCCTCAACATCCCTACACCCAAGGATTGCTAAACTGTCGGCCCAGACCCAATAAGCAGCTACGCCGGCTGCCTACCGTCAGCGATTTTATGACAGTCGATGAAAACAAAGAGATTACCGCCACTGTTCGCACAGACGCGCAAAGAGCCGAACTGCTCGCAGAAGTCAGCCCGGCTGAAGTAGAACAGCATCGCACCCAGCTATTACAGCAACCACCACTGCTGACAGTCAAAGACTTGACCAAAGGATTTCCAGTCAGTCACGGCTTTTTTGCGAAGAAGACAATGTTCCGGGCCGTAGATAACGTTAGCTTTGATGTCTACCCAGGTGAGACTTTAGGGCTGGTAGGAGAATCAGGCTGTGGAAAATCTACCCTGAGCCGCTGCCTGTTGCGTTTGATTGAGCCCACTTCGGGTTCAGTCAGCTTCGACGGTAAGTCTGTTCTAGATCTGAGCAGCGATCAGATGCGACGACTGCGACGCGAAATGCAAATTGTCTTTCAGAATCCCTATGGATCGCTAGATGCCCGGCAGACCATCGGTTCAGCGATTATGGAGCCGATGCGAATTCATGGACTGGGCGGCGATGAAACGCAAAGGCGATCGCGCACAGCCGATCTGCTAGAGCGAGTCGGGCTTGACGGTAGCGCCATGAATCGGATGCCGTTTGAATTTTCCGGCGGGCAGCGGCAAAGAGTGTGCATCGCCAGAACCCTAGCCTGCGAGCCTAAGTTCATTATCTGTGACGAATCTGTTTCGGCGCTAGATGTCTCGGTGCAGGCGCAGGTGCTCAATTTATTGAAAGATCTACAGCAGGAATTCAATCTCACTTATATTTTTATTTCTCATGACTTAAGCGTGGTGAAATTTGTCAGCGATCGCATCATCGTGATGAACAAAGGCCGGATCGAAGAAATCGGCCCGTCTGATGCTATCTACAACTCACCTCAAAAGCCCTACACCCAGCAGCTAATCGCAGCCATTCCTGACGCTAAACTCGAAGATATTCAGCAGCGACAAAAGGTTTCCGCGTAGGTTTTTTTGCGTAGGCTCAAGAATATTGAGGCCGTCATCCGACAGAAAAACTTCCCCGTCGCAGATGAAGTGTCGGCTTGTTCTTTCACGCTACGCAGCAGGCCATTGACCAAGCGTTCGCTTAGCTGCTTTAACCTTTGTGCTGCTTGCTATACTTTAGATGGTGGTTTGCAAACAGTAGTACATATAGCGTTCATTACCAAGGCATCATTGCCACACTGACCGAGTCGCTTAGGCAAAGCGGTAATAGTTAGATGACTACGTTGCTGCTAGAGATACGTCGTAAATTCGCTGAGGAGCAGTTCGAGTTCTCTAAACATGCCGTCGATCAATCTATCTTGAGGCAAATTCGAGTTCAAGAAATTAGGGAGGCGATCACGAACGGACAAGTCATTGAGGACTACCCAGAAGATAAGTACGGACCAAGCTGCCTAATTTTCGGCTCAACACAAGCACAACGTCCTATTCACGTTCAGTGTAGTTATCCTTCTCGTTCGCTCGTCAAAGTAATCACAGTGTACGAACCCAACCCGCAGCAGTGGAATAACGACTTTACTCAAAGGAGACGTAGTGGCAATGACAAGTAATTGGCAAGAGACACTGGTTGAGAAGCAGGTGACGTACACCTTGAACCTGAATGGCAAGATTATTCTGATTGATAACGTGCCTGCTCGTGTGAATGAAGAAACGGGCGAGCAGTTTTTCTCTCCATCAACCGTAGAACGCTTACAACAAACGGTTATGAACGAGAAAGAGCCTGACCATTTCATTCAGGTTCCTGTGTACAACTATTCAAACAATGCAGCGTAAGCGCAACGGGCTGATAGAGCTTATTATACTGATTCAACACCGTCGAATCCTCTCAAAAAGTCTTAGATCTTCTGAGAGGATATTTTTGAAACATTGACTGAGACATACTTTTTGCAGAGTCTCATAATTCATAAATTCCAAGAAGATCAAACGTACTATTTTTGAGCATTCCTGCTGGCACGTAATGCGTCAACTTCTCTGCGTCAACAAACTATGGCTAAGACCGTATGTACTACTGGGTGAATGATTGGGCAAACGCGGAAGGGGAAGGCTTGCAGGTCTGATCAATGAGCTTCCAGGCTCTCCCACATTTTTTTCGGTTTCTCTAGTTCATCATCTTTTTCTTTTTCAACTTCTTGCCTTCCAACTTTTTGCTTTCCAGCCCCTAACATAGGGGCGCTCTACATACATTGCGAAAGCTTGGATAGAAAGGCATAGTCCTATTATCAAGTATGCATAGCCGCCTATCACAATAGCAGCACCGAATCCTGGGGGAATTTGAAGGTTGAGTAGCTTTGCGAGAGCCAATTGGCTTATGTGCAAAACAGTTGGTGGAATCAAGAGTGGTACGAAAAGCAGGCCAATGGCATCAAGGACGTAAACACGTTTGTAGCGATTCACCATATAGATGAGCGGTGCTGCTAGTCCTTGAGGTATAAGTACCAGTGCCAGAGACGCTTTGAAAACTAGATCGCTACGAGTTAAGGCAGCCGCAACTGAGACACTTACTAGAACAGTTGATATCACAGCGGCAGCGGCTAGCGACTGTACAAGCGTGACCACTCCACTAATCAGAATGTCGCGCCAAGTAGTCTCGTACATGCAATGGAGCTTTGGTAATAGGCTACTGCCATTCTGCCCTAGCTTAGAGGTGATAACCTGATTGACTGACAAAAAGTTTATTCAGGTATTAGACGACACTAAGGAAGGGCAGTCAAGCGCCAGACGACAACTACCTTGTGGCTCTTCCGAGCTTCTGGTGAAGCGACGCAAATAGTAGAAAACTATTGAAGTCATTAGCTTTGAGACTGTACTGAATTTTGTGTAAGCGATCTAGACTCCAATCAACTCAGGAGATGATCGCATCGCAGAATAGTGTTTCTTAAAGAACTCAATTAAAGTATCAAAGAATTCCTAATCATCTAACCCCACTAGATGGTATTCCACTATTCCATCTGCTACGGACATATGCTTTATTATGACGTTGCTAGAATGGTTCATAGTCCGAGTCGCCTGTTCACGCTTTGTCGAGATCTCTACGAGCTACTAATAATCTCTTGAGATATTTGGTCGGAAGTAGGATTTGAGACTCCTCATCTAAAGAGGGATTGGGGGTTTAGGGGTACTGTCGGACAGCGATTTAGTCCGAGCTAAGCCATCATTTATAATCATAGGTTCCTGCGCGAATGCCCCCGCCGATCCAAGAAGCACAGAAAAACCATAGTAAAAGAGTGCGAGCTATCTTAGCGTGTCCAGAAAAAAGTAGATCGATAGCATAGTTCCAGTGGCGATTACAAAACGCCTGATCAGAACTGTAGACACTCTTCTGGCGAAATATGCGCTGCTGTATCCACCTGCCGAAGTACCCATCGCCACCAGCGCTGCATAGGGCCAGTTGATAATATTGGCAAAAACAAAGTAACTCAGTGCAGCCGCATTGATACACAAGGCCATCCAGACTTTGACAGACTGCAGCGTTTGTAGACGGCCCGGATTAGTCAGCCTCAGCAAAGTCAGCATCAAAATGCCTGCGCCACCGCCGAAAAAACCACCATAGATAGAAACCAATCCCTGTCCCCAAAGCAACAGTGGCTGCTTAAGCAAAGGCAATTCGTCGGCTACCATAGCGCTTTCAGGCTGTTTTGATGACCTGCTAGAAGTATTTCTAGAAATATTTTTAGCGAGCGCAGAGATCTGCGGGGAAAGGGCGAACAAAAGCGTTCCTATTGCGACTAGATAAGGCACAACAATCGCAAAGCCTTCATCCGAAAAAGTCAGCAGCAGCCAGGCTCCCAAAGCGCCGCCTGCCAAGCTAGCAATAGTCACTGGCCATAGCCGTTTTGAAACAGATTTTAGCTCTGAGCGATAGGCAAAACTGCTCGCCAACATGCCCACCCAAATGCCAGCAGCGCTAGTTGCATTGGCGCTGATAGGAGAGATGCCAGTCAGTACCAACGCTGGAAAGACTAGCAACCCGCCGCCACCTGCGATCGCATTAATTCCACCTGCTGCGATCGCTGCTACCAATAAAAACGCTACCTCAAACGCCATCAAGTCATCCTTTCAAGAAGTCGCACCTATTGAAACCGCCCTACTCAACCCGTCGCACTCAAGCCGCACACTCAACCCGTCACGCTCAGACGGTCTCAAGCTCCAGCGCTGATAAACTTCAACAGAAATTGAACACTATACCTTTATCGCAATCACTCTCAAACGTCTGTAGTCAGCGACCCAAACTCCATCTTGATATAGCTGTGGTACCTTCGTTTCGACCTGTCGCACTAGCCTGGTCCACTCTTCAGCAGACAAATGCTGAAAAAACCGCTGACCGAACATAGTTAGCCAACCTGCCAACCCAGACGCTCCTAGCGGCGTAGGCCGATCGAAGATATGCGCGTAGGTCACACTCAGGCCAGCCGCCTCCAGCAAAGCAACATACTCACCTAGTCCTGGAAAATACCACGGGTTAAGATTCGCTTCGCCGCTAACCTCTTCTAAAGCCGTCAAGATAGTCTGTACGTTGCCCTTCCCCCCTAGCTCTGCGACCAGACGCCCACCCGGTTTGAGCGCTTCCACAATGTGCTCAACAGCCGCCTCAGCCTCAGATACCCAGTGCAGTACAGCGTTAGAAAATACCGCATCTACAGGAACTGAAAGCTGAAAACTATCGGCGCTATCAGTCCAGAAAGAGAGACTAGGATAGTTGGCTTTCGCCTGAGCGATCATCGCTGGGTCGCTATCAATTCCTAATGCAATAGACCCGTGAGTTGCGATCGCCTGCGTAAGCTGACCAGTGCCGCAGCCCAGATCCAGAATCCGTTCCCCTGCCTGAGGAGCAAGCTGTGAAATCAAACTTTCGCCATACTGCCAAACGTAGTCAAATTGTTCTTGATAGTTCGTAGCGTCCCAAACAGCACTTGACATAAATAAAATCTCACAAACGATAGGCAGTACGTACCAGTAGTAGGCCACTAACAGCCTATCCATACACCTTTCAATTATCCAGCATATTCATTGAACTCGTTAGCCACCGCTCAAGAAAGCCAGGCCAAATTACCTGACAAAGTTCCATAGACTTAAATCAATACAGAACTGAAAATCAATAGAAATATAGATAAATAGCACTTATACCTATTGACTTTTTGTTTTATAGGTACGTCAAACTTATGTTACATTGATTTACATACGGACGAACGCGCTGCCGCCTCACCTTCCTCGGTAGGTTCCTAATCTCAACTCGCAGCGAAATGACACTGTTGTCTATGCGTCCAATGCACACCTACACAAGGAAGTCCTAAAAATGGCTGTTGTTATAGCACTCGTAATTGCTGGTTGGCTGGTTGCATTTGCACTAGGCGCACAGGCTGGTTTCGACAACGAGCCAACCGTGGCTGAACCTACCCTTATTACCGAGTCTGCAGTCGAACCAGTGAGAACGGTATCCGTCTCATAAAATTATTTTTCTGAGTCTGTAAAGAGCAAAAGCTGCTTAGCGGTTTTTGCTCTTTTTAATGCAAAATCTATCAATATGAAATCACTCTTAAATCTGTTCAATACGGAAGCGTACTAGCTCCAATAAGACGTAAAACCTTCGGCACTAAGGCGGCGAATAGCGCGTTCAATCAATACTTTGTTCTGAAAGCAGCTACCGGATAAAACTATCTGAGAGTTGTTGCTTCGATGAGCAATCTCTACCACAATTTCTACTAGCGTATTGTGGAACTTTGCAGCAATTATGGGCGTCATCACAGCATTACGACAGTCTTCCACAATAGATTGAACGGTTTTTCTCCAATCGATTAAACTAGGTCGGTGGCCAACAACAGTAAAGGGATAAATACTTCTAGTAGAAGACTGCGTAGCGGCAAACTCCAGCGTCAATGCGGCCTGGCCTTCAAATCCTACATAGTGATGCAAATTAAGTAGAGAGGCAACGCCATCAAACATGCGTCCTACGCTAGAAGTGGGTGATGTCTCAATCTTTTGAGTGAGCGTTTTTTGTAAGGTAGCTAGCTGTGAGCTTGTGAAGAACTGCATAGGGGGTAAATCTATCATTTCAAAAGCAGCTTCCCCATAGCAACCGTAGAGCAAACTCAATGCTGATAGCCGAGGCTCTAAGAAACAGCTATCTCCTTTAGGCAGATAGTAAGGTAGAAACAGAGCAGTCCGATCGAAGCCGTATTGGGTAGCACTTTGGCTTGGCTGTAAAAATTCTCCACCCCAAAATGCGCTGCCTTTGCCGTTGCCGTTGCCATCCCAAGCGACTCCTAAAATCGATCCTTTGAGCTGATGCTTTGCCATACAAGAGAGAATATGGGCGTAGTGATGCTGTGAAGGCGTCAGCGGCACGCACTTAGCTTCGGCGTTAAGAGGCGTTTTCACAGATGAAACAACGGATTTTCTAGCAGATTCGAGCGATCGCGACGAATTAAGCTGGGTAGGATGGCTGACCATGGAAAATCTGTCTCCTTAGCGACAATATTTGTCATTTTGAAAAAAGAATATGAAAATTCTATGTGATACCGCAGGACTGAACGGTGATAAAGCTCTAAAATATTACCTTTGATAGGTAGAGGCGTTAGCTTCAGTAGCAGCGAGCACCCCTATAGAGAGAGTGGCAGCTATACATATTGATCGAGCCGCTAGCTACAAGATTACAAGACTTAATGATTGCCTCTTTGAAAATGTATGAGCGTAGTTGTTAATTTATGTTAAGTTTAAGTAACAAATTCCAAAAGACGATCTAACTAAGAGCCAGCCTTTCTTTTATAGCCAGTAGCTGAGCATGCTTAGTCACATGGAATTTGTCGTCGAGTTGGCTGCTCGACTCTTCACATGCTGTACTTAACTAAGCTTTATGCCATACACCATAGACGCCGCTCGCAATATATTTCCTAGCACCCGCTCTGCTGATGATATTCCGGCTACCACAGCGCGATTTAATCAGCTGAACGCAGAAGACCAGCTAGCCCTCATCTGGTTTGCCTACCTAGAAATGGGCAAAGGCATCACCATCGCAGCACCAGGCGCTACAAACATGCAGTTTGCTGAGCGCACACTGGACGCTATCAAAAACATGTCGCCTTTGGATCAGTCGCAGACGATGTGCGATCTGGCGAACAGAGCAGACACCGAAGTCTCTCGCACCTATGCCACCTGGACACCCAACCTGAAGCTGGGGTTTTGGTATCAGCTAGGTGAAATGATGGCGAATGGCCAGGTTGCCCCTATTCCCGAAGGCTACAAGCTTTCTGCCAATGCCAACGCTGTTTTGCAATCCATCAGAGATCTAGAATCTGGGCAGCAGATTAGCGTTTTACGCAATTGTGTTGTAGATATGGGCTATGACACCAGCAAAATGAGCGGCTATCAGAGAGTCTCAGAACCAGTCATCGCGCCAAAATCGGTCGAGCAGCGCACGCCAGTCTCTATCGAGGGCGTCGCTAACGATACCGTGCTGAAGTATATGAACAACTTGAACGCCAACGATTTTGATGCGCTTCTTGAGCTGTTCGCTGCAGATGGTGCGCTGCAGCCGCCCTTTAGAAAGCCGATTGTTGGCAAAGAAGCCATCCTCAAATTCTTTAGAGAAGAGTGTCAGAATCTGAAGCTGATACCCGAGCGAGGAACGGAGGAAGCACCAGAAGATGGCTACACACCTATCAAGGTAACAGGCAAGTGTCAGACGCCCTGGTTTGGTGCCGCCGTCGGTATGAATATTGCCTGGAGGTTTTTGCTAAACCCTGATGGCAAAATCTTCTTTGTTGCCATCGACTTGCTGGCTTCTCCTAAAGAGCTGTTGAATCTAATTCGCTAATACAGCGTTACCTTTGGTTCAGATCATAAGTTCGAATAGTTAATCACACAGCTAGCTGTCAGATGCGAGTCATCTTTCAAGCAAAGCGATTGAAAGATGACTCATAACTTTCATTTTTTTATTTCTAGATAATGCAACAGACTGATATTCAACAGACCGACATTCAATGGAGTGAGACAGAAAAAAGCATTGCTTTAGACGCGCTCAAGAAAGCCTATAGCCAAGAAGTTGAAGCGCTGCTCAAAACAATCCGAGAAAGTGCCAGTGCAGTTGCATTGATTGAAGATGCTTGGCGACTGCACGATTTTTTGAGTGCTAAGCGTCATGAAATAGACGGTCGATACGACGATCGAGAAGCTTTTCTGCTATTTACGCTTTCTCAACTAGTTAAAGATGGCTTGCTTGATATTGCCGAACTGACAGGGTTAGCGAAAGAAAAACAGGCTAAGGTAAGGGTTCTTTCTCGAATGTAGCTCCTTTGTAATGTGACTCTCCTGTATAGAGCAATGAGAGTCATGGACTACCCTTTCTTTCAGCACTGCTTTCAACATGGCTATCAAAGTTATTTACAGTGAAGATGCAGATTGGGTTCTAAATGCGGCAAGGGAGTTTCTAACTGCCTCGCCGATAAGACACAACCTCGTTCTAACACTATTAAATGCTCGAACCGCTCAGTTTATGCCCGGTCGATACTGGCTAGCAACCAACGACGACGATACTGTTATCGGTGTAGCATTCCAGTCGCCGTTAGACTTCCCGATAACCGTTACACCTATGAGCGCGGAAACCATTGTTGCTGTTACTGATGCGATCGCAAAAGCTAAAGTGAGTCTGCCTGGGGTAAACGGTGAAGCCGCAACGGCAGCTTGTTTTGCAGGACAGTGGACTGAACGCTGTGGTCTGGCGGCGACGCCTTTTCAAGGACAGCGTATCTATGAAGCAACCGAAGTAGAAGAATAGCAGCGACAGAGCGCTGTCTCAGACAGGCAGATGTTAGCGACTTAGATAAGCTTACTCAAGTCCGTCGTACGTGTTTAGCGTAACTGCGAAGAATGCAAGATTATTTGGTGGCTGAGCGGAGTCGAAGCCAGGACCTAGCCAGCGATCTCAGTCGCGATTCAGGCATCCTTCGACTCCGCTCAGGGCTTGGTTTCCGCTCTTTCTATAAAAATACGCTAAACACCTACAGTCCGTCAGCAAATTGCTGCTGGGTAGTCTCTATTTTTTGTCAGTTTTCACAGAATCTGGAAATTTCTTTGAGTTCGGAAATACTTTTCCTAGAACGTCGTAATAGACGAATAGATAAGTCGCTACTACAATCAGTGCAGATCCACCTACCAAGGTGAAAATCCCTAGCAGCGCAGTCTGTCTAGCCGACATTATTAGAATCATCATCTGCCTCTATCAACAATAGAGAAGCGAGCATTAAACAAGAGGAAGCTAAAAACGAGAATGAAAGTGCCCCTGTAAACAGGGCTAGCGTAGGAGTGAAAGTCACTTCATAGCCACCTACTCTTACAATATTACCTGGAGCATCTATTACTAGCATAAAAACAATACTGAGGAAAGAAATCAGCGCCAGCGAAACGCCTGAAAGCACTTTTGAGATTGTCTTGATAATCTCAAAAGTGCTTTCAGCTTGAGTAAACATGCGGTTTGGGCTTGTGGATATTCTCTACTAAGCAGCTATAGTCTTTAATACCCCTCTGACCTTGGCATCACTCACCCGATCTGTTACAAACGCCTTACCGATTCGCTCTGGCAGCACAAAACGGACTTTGCCCTCTTTTACCTTTTTGTCACTTCTGAGTGCAATTAGAATCTCTTCAATATCGATAGCTTTGGGTAAGTGAGTCGGTAGCTGAGTTTTCTCTAACAGGACTTGCTGCCTTTGAGTTGCCGCTTGGTTCCAGGCGCTTTCAGTTACGGCTTCAGCAATTTTTGCAGCAGCGACCATGCCGATACCAACCGCCTCACCGTGATTGATTCTGCTGTAGCCTGTCAGACTTTCCACCGCATGACCGACCGTATGGCCATAGTTCAAAATGGCGCGGATGCCAGCTTCTTTCACATCTTGGCTGACGACATCAGCTTTAGCTTGGCAAGAGTGAATCAGCATTGTTTGCAGCAGTTCATCACTGACTTTGTTGTAGTCATCTAGCCGCTCAGCCGCTTCTAGCTTTTCAAATAGCGGCTGGTCCCAGATCACGCCGTACTTAATCACTTCCGAAACGCCCGCTCGAAACTCTCGAACAGGCAGCGTTTCTAGCACTTGTGGATCGATCAGGACTAGCCTAGGTTGATGGAATGCGCCGATTAGATTTTTGCCTTTGGGATGGTTGACGCCAGTTTTACCGCCCATCGAGGCATCGACCATGGCCAAAAGAGAGGTCGGCACTTGAACCACTGAGATACCGCGCAGCCAGGAAGAGGCAGCAAACCCGGTCATATCTCCGATGACGCCGCCGCCGAGGGCGATCATGGCAGAACTGCGCTCTAGTCGATTTTCGTAGGCGGCGTCATGGATTTCGGCGATGGAGGCCATGTTTTTGTACTGTTCACCTGCTGGCAGAATGCAGTGAGAAACGCTGTAACCTGCCTGAGTGAGGGATGCGATCGCCCGCTCTCCATACAGATCAAACACCACCGGATTCGACACGACCAATACCTTTTGCCCTGGCTTCACCAATGGCCCATCTCCAGCTGCTAGCCAAGCACCTAAATAGTCCAAACCACCCGGTGCAATCCTGATGTCATAAGCGTCTTGGGGAATGTTGACGCGGATAGTTGTCTTCATGGCCGTTATTCGAGTCCGTTTGGGTGAGCTGATGTGTCTTTGCTGTAATGTTAAGCTGTGCAATCCTTGTGTAAAGGTTTGTGTTTCAATTGAAAGGTATCAAAAAACCAGTTTAGGAGATAACTATGGGCGCAGTAATTTACGTGGTGTGGCTAGCTGTACTATTTGCAGCCTCTATGGGCCTTTACTTTGGCCTGCGAGCAGTCAAGCTAATTTAGACCTTTAGAGACAGTTGGTTACGTTTAATCATTAGAAAACAACTAGAAAGGGATAGGAATCGAAGACGCGCTTGTATTTTCCTGTCCCTTTTGCACGAGTAGCAATAGGTAGAGACTGGTTTAAAGGTACTTTTGAAGCAATAAAGATAGTTTTTCTTTGGTGGCTTCGGGTGCCTGGTCTAAAGGCGTGATGATGGCGAATTTCAGAGCAGAATGCGCGTCCGATGCTGGCGGGTTCTCGTCTAGCTGTCGCACGATTTCTTGGATGACCTGCTGAGCATTCACCGCATTTTTTTGTAGATTGCCGATCACCATCTCTACGGTGACGCTGTCATGATCGGGGTGCCAGCAGTCATAGTCAGTCACCATTGCTAGCGTGGCATAGGCAATCTCGGCTTCCCTGGCGAGCTTGGCTTCTGGCAAATTCGTCATGCCAATGACGGTCGCATCCCAGCTGCGATACAGATTTGATTCGGCTTTGGTTGAAAAGGCCGGACCCTCCATGCACACGTAGGTGCCGCCTCGATGAAGCGTGACGCCTTCAAGGTTTTGGCTTTCTACCGCATCAGCGACTACCTTCGCCAGGTTGTTGCACACCGGATCGCCAAAGGAGATGTGGCCGACGATACCCTCGCCAAAAAAGGTAGAAATACGGTTTTTTGTCCGGTCGATGAACTGGTCGGGCACAACCATATCAACAGGTTTGGCTTCTGCTTTTAAAGACCCAACTGCCGAAGCGGAAATAAGATAGTCGACGCCGAGGGCCTTCATGGCATAGATATTGGCTCGAAACGGCAGCTCGGATGGCGTCAAGGTATGGCCGCGTCCGTGGCGGGCTAGAAACGCGACGGAGACACCCTCAATCTTGCCAACGATCAGCGCATCAGACGGATCGCCAAAGGGCGTTTGCATCCTGACTTCTTGAATATCCGTTAGGGCGTCCATGTTATAGAGACCGCTGCCGCCAATGATGCCAATTTTGACCGGATACTCTACACCTATCGCGCCAGCATTAACCATCAATTTCTCCTATTGGACTGTCAAGAGAAATTCTACCGTTTGCACCCATCTTTAAGTACACACGGGCAGGTATGTTTATTGGTACAAGATTGCCTAATCGCGGATTTCACTGAGGGCAGTCAGATGCCACAACAGGGTCATAAGTGAATTTACGATGGCGCTATCGATGAGACGAGTGAAGCAAGTAGCGATTGGGCTGAGCATTCTGAGCATGGGCTATCTGTGCTCGGTAGTGAAAGCACCTGCCCAGGCTGTAGCTTTATCCGCAGTAGGCACAGGAACTTTAACGCCTGCGGCTACTACACCTGTGGCCGATTCTGACGCTAGCCCCGGTGCTAACTCTGATACTCAAAAAGCCAATCAGCTAGCGGATCAGGGTGTAGAGGCTTTCACCCAGGGCGATCGCGCTACCGCTTTTGACTATTGGCAACAGGCCATGCTGCTGTATCGGGTATTGGGTGATCGCACCAAAGAAGCCCGCATGCTCGAAAATCTCAGCGTTATCTACCGGCTCACCAATCGCCCCGCCGAGGCAGTCAACGCCAGCCTTCAGGCTTTTAACATCTACCGGGAACTAGACATACTCAGCGAGCAGCCGCCCGCCTTTCTAAACTTAGGCAGTGCCTATAGGGCCGCCCAACAGTATACCGATGCGATCGCCATCTACAAAGATGGTCTGCTTCTCTACCAACAAACAAACGACGCTACAGGTGAGCGCATCATCTTAGCGCTACTAGCCGATACCTATGCCGATATCGAAGACTACAGCCAGAGCATTGACTATCAGCAGCAAGTCTTAGCGATCGCCCGCCGCACCAACAATCCTAGAGTAGAATCTGAATCGCTCTCTGCCCTAGGCTATGCGTACTTCATGCTAAGTGACTACGCTCAGTCCGTTGCGTACTATCAGCCCGCTCTAGCTTTGTTTCAGCAGATCGGCGATCGCCCTCAAGAAGTCGCCATCCTCAACAATCTAGGTAGAGCTGCTGACTTGAGTGGCGATACCGAAACGGCTTTGAGTGCCTACCAGCAAGCGCTCACTATCTTTAGAGCCCTAGATCGCCCAGAACAAGAAGCGCATCTACTGGTCAATATCGCTCAGGCCCAAAGGGAGAGCGGTCAGCTAGAAGCTGCGATCGCCTCTTTTCAACAGGTTGTCACCCTCTCTGAAAGCCTTCGCCAGCAGGATCAATCGCTCTTTTCCCCTAGGCTAGAAGCTGCCTATCGCTCGCTGGCCGTATTGCTACAACAGGTTGACAAGCCTCAAGAAGCACAGCAAGTCCTAGGACTGATCTAGGGAGTCTTATCCGGGGTTTGCTCTATGAGACGGGGCTGGGAGTCGGGGCTAGAAGTCGGGGCTAGAAGTCGGGGCTAGAAACCAAGCTATGACTCACCGCTAGATCTTTGCACACGCTTGCCCGACGATGACTGCAAAAGCCACAGTCCGGTATAGGTTAGCCCCGAGTCGTCTGGCCGCACTAGTAAAAAGTGAAGTCCATTGGCCGCAATTTTTCGTTCTGTGAACGTTCGAGCCGCCGCCGCCACAGCTTCGTCTTCAAACGTTGCCAGAATCCATCGATCGATTAATCCTGCTTCTAGCAGTAGCCCATCTGGAACGCCTGCAATATATTGCAGCATCACCGGATCTGCCGACTGTAGCCACTGGGCCAGCATCATCGACTGCCTGCCGCCGTCGATCACGACGCCTGGAATCAGTAATGTGCTAGGCAGACCCAAGTGGATGGGCATCAGCTCGGGGGCAACCGATTGAATTGGAATGGGCTCGTAGCTCAACCTTTGCAGCTCTTCTATGCTGATGGCGGCAAACTGCCACCCTTCACCCATCAAATGGTCGGCAACCGGAACTGGCGCGGGGCGTTCTAGCGCGATGGGTTCATAAGCCTCTTTGGTGTAGCCGTCTAGATTTGGATACCAAGCGGCTCGCTGCTGTAGCCACTGTTTAAGAACAGGCACGTCGCGTTTGGGCCAGACGTCAACTGGCAGATCGCGGCAGGCAACTTCGACAATGCTGACAGCCTGCGGGCGAAAGATCTCTATGTGGCTAGGCCAACTGCCAGCATGGCCTTTAGCAATCTCTAGCTGCCGTCGTAGCCAAGGCGCATTTGCCTGGCTCTGCGCGCAAAACTCACCATAGGTAAAGCTCAGCGTTTCGTCGCAGATCAGCAGCTCCCAGAGCGGGCTACCCTGACTGTCTTTTAGCGGACGGCGATAGAAGTCGAGTTGCCAAGGCATGGAAGAGGTATATGGAAGAGACAGATAACCGATCGTCTTTTATTCACGATGGGTTTTTGCTTAGGATCGCTTTTCGCTTACGAGACTAGGGCCGCAACGGGTTCGGTCTTGACATCGGTATGGGGAAAATATTGCTGGTCTACGTATTGCGCGACCATCCGATCGGTGTTGAAAAATGGCGCGATGCTGCTGATTGAAGCTTTCATCATCCGCAGCCAGCCGGGAGAAATGCCGCTGTGATCACGCTTGTAATACAGCCTAGCAATATCACGCTCTAGCAAGTTGTAAATTACTTCTGCATCTCTAGCATCTTGGGCATCTTGGGCGTAGCTATCGGATTCGGGGGTGTTGCCTAGACTAGCGATCGCCGCATCCCCGATCGCCCAGCCATTGATGCCAGGTCGATAGCCCTCACACCACCAGCCGTCTAGCACCCCCAGATTCAAGCCTCCATTGAGGGCAACTTTTTGACCGCCGATGCCTGAGGCTTCTAGCGTTCGCCTAGCCGTGCTTAGCCACAGATCAACGCCTTGCACCATGAGCTTACTGGTGTAGAGATCGTAATTTTCAATAAAGGCAATGCGATCGCGTAAGTCAGGGTGGCGGCTCCATTCCATGATCCGCTGAATAATCCGCTTGCCGCCATCGTCGTCAGGATGGGCCTTGCCAGCAAAGATAATCTGAACCGGGCGTTTCGGATGAGCCACGATCTGAGTAAGATGATGCAGATCTCGAAACAGCAAATCGCTGCGTTTGTAAACGCTGAATCGACGAGCGACGCCTACCGTCAATATATTAGGATCAAGCAGACGCGCCACCGCATTGATATCGTCTTGGGCTTCACCTCTGGCCAAACGAGACTGAAGAATGCGATCGCGCGTATAGGCAATCAATCTCGCCTTCAAAATGCTGTGCCGATGCCAGAGCTGAGCATTAGGAATCGTTTCTACTCGCTTCCACTGGTCAGCGCGGGTCAGCGACTGAGCCCATTCAGGCCCGACATATTTATCAAATAGATCCCCGATCAAAGGCGCTACCCAGCTACGAACATGGACACCGTTTGTAATATGGCTGATAGGCACCGCTTCTACGGGCTGCTGAGGATAGAGATCGCGCCATAGCTGACGAGACGTGTGGCCGTGCCGTTCGCTGACGCCATTGGCTAACTGCGTCAGTCGCAGGGCCATTCTGGTTAAGCTAAACTGGTCATCTTCTTTGCCTAGCTGTCCGAGCGCCAAAATTTGACTAGAAGATACGCCAGTGTTTTGCATGTAGGCAGCAAGGGCCTCGCTGATGTCGCTAGCCGGAAAAGTATTGCCAAAAGGAACTGGGGTATGAGTGGTAAACCGGGCGCGATCGCGGACCACCTGCTGCAATTGTTCAAACTCTAGTCCAGTTTCTTCGCGGGCTTGCCTGGCGATCTCTAGCAGCGCAAACGCTGGATGCACCTCGTTGAGATGATATAGCACCGGCTCTATGCCCAAAGCCTGCAACGCTCTGACGCCGCCAATACCCAACAGCATTGCCTGACCTAGCTGTACAGCAGGATCGCCATTATATAGGTGACCTGTTAGCTCGCGATCGCGTTCGTCATTCTCCATCAAATCGCTATCTAGCAGGTACAGCGTGCTTCGACCCAGCTGCGTTTTCCACACCCGCGCTTTGACCGAGCGCTTACCAATCGCTACCTTCACCGTAATCGGCTGGCCAAATTCATTGCAGACTGCCAACAGCGGCAGATTTTCAATATCGTTATCGACATAGTTTGCCTCCTGCCAGCCGCTACGATTGAGCTTCTGCTGAAAATATCCCTGTTTATACAGCAATCCCACGCCTACTGCCGGCATGCCTAGATCCGACGCCGACTTCAGATAGTCTCCGGCTAATACGCCTAGCCCGCCACAGTAGATAGGCAGCGATTCATGCACGCCAAATTCTATACAAAAATATGCTACCGGATGGTCGCCAGAGACTTCGGGAACTTCGCGGCTTGCCCAGGTTCCTTCGGCGCTCAGATAGTGATCTAGCTGCGCGGCCAGCTTTTCTAGCCGCGTTAAGTACTTAGGATCTTCAGCTATCTGCCAAAGCCGATCGTGAGAAACCTTATTTAACAGGCTCACCGGATTGTGGTTGCACTGCTGCCACAGACCCGGATCAATAGAGCTGAACAGCGATATTCTCTCCGGCGTCCAGCTCCACCAGTAGTTATAGGCAAAATCGGCCAAACGCCTGACGGGATTAGGTAGTTTGGCGCTTAGTTGATTGATCGCGTTCATAATGGTCGAAGTGAAGGGGAAAGCCAGCGGAGCTCACGAGTACATTCGTTAGGGTGAACTCTAGACAAAGTGTCTCTCAATACAAAATACAGAGCTCTCTAGAGAGTAAACCCTTTAGAGCAACAGATTGTCGACTAGTCGAGAAAATTTTCTCTAATTTCCTCGATTGGTAAGCACAGCAGTCAGACTCCATGGTTTCAAGCATTCAAAAAGTCTTTGTCACAAGATTAGAAATTAAGAGATTCAGATAGTCACGGCTTTCAAATAAAACACTTGCACCCGAAGGATTCTTACTCTAAAACATCTCACTTTAGCCATGTGTCGCGTAGATCTACTCAGCAGCAGTTGCATCCGATAAGCTGCTGTTAAAGGCTACTAGCATCGACGGTTGTCATTACGAGCAGCACCGGATACTGCTAACAACGGTTGATGAGCTTCGGATCACAAGGCGGATCGTGCAGCGCTTGCTACGCAAATATCAACCTACACTGCCTTGTCCTAATAAATAAGGGTATTATATTGAATCGCATAAGCTGCGTAGAAAGATTTTCTATCAGGCGGCTACTCCTCTTTCTTCTAACGTACCTATGACTTTTGCTCTTACCCAGTTTGGCGATCGCATGTCTCACCTAACCGGGGTGCGGGCAATTATGAAAGACATCATCGAAACCCTCAATTCCAGTAAGGGATCGGGAAAAGAGTTCATTAACCTCAGCGCCGGTAACCCTGTTATTTTGCTAGAAGTTGAGCAGCTATGGCGTGATTGCACCAAGGATTTGCTAGCCAGCAGCGAGTACGGTGAGGTGGTTTGTCGCTACGGTGCTAGCCAAGGCTACGAACCTCTAATTGAGGCTATTCGAGACGATTTCAACCAGCGCTACGGACTGCATCTGACTTCGCGCAATATTCTGATCACCCCTGGCAGTCAAAACCTTTATTTCCTAGCAGCTAATGCCTTGGGTGGCTACAGCTCTAACGGACAGCTCAAAGACATCGTTCTCCCGCTGAGCCCTGACTACACTGGCTACGGCGGCGTCACGCTATACCCTGAGGCAGTCAAAGCCTATCGGCCTTCTATAGAGCTAGGTAAAGACGCTCATTCGTTCAAGTACCGTCCCGATTTTGATCAGTTAGAGGTCAACGAAAACACTGGGTTTGTCCTCTTCTCTCGCCCCTGCAATCCGACCGGGAACGTTCTCACAGGTGATGAGGTGCAGCAGATTGCCGATCTAGCAGCGCCTTTCGACGTGCCTGTCTTTGTTGACTCGGCCTATGCGCCGCCATTTCCGGCGCTGAACTTTACTGAAATGACGCCGATTTTTGGCGCTAATATCGTTCACTGTCTAAGTCTGTCAAAAGCTGGGTTACCGGGTGAGCGCGTAGGTATAGCAATTGGAGATGAGCGCATCATTCAAATTTTGGAATCTTTTCAGACTAACCTGTGTATTCACTCTAGTCGCTATGGTCAGGCGATCGCAGCTCGGGCCATCCGCAGCGGCGCACTGGCCGATATCGCCAAAAACACCATTCGGCCTCACTACCGCAGCAAGTTTGACGTTCTAGAAGAGACCTTGACCACTAAGATGCCTAGCGAAGTGCCTTGGCGATTGCATCGAGGTGAAGGTGCGATCTTCGCCTGGCTGTGGTTTGATAATCTGCCCGTGAGCGACTGGGAATTTTACAACGAGCTCAAGCACTACGGCGTTATCATCGTGCCGGGCAGCCCCTTCTTCCCAGGACTAAAAGCCAGTCTCAATGGTGAAGATTGGCCGCACATGCGCCAGTGCTTCCGACTGAGTCTAACAGCCACCGAAGACCAGATTGTCACTGCCATCAATCATTTGGCAGCGCTGACTGATCGGGTGTATACCGCTAAGTCAGCTGCGATCGCGGCGATCTAAAAACTCTTTTGGAGCCTGTTTTAAGAAGATCTTCTAGAGAGTCACTTTTAGGCGCGGAGGAAGGAGTTGCTTACTAACAAATGGTGAATAGCGTGACAGATAAAGACTGGTTACTCATTGGCCGCATTGTAGGTGCTCATGGCCTCAACGGGTATGTCAAAGTCTATCCAGAAAGTGATTTTCCTGAACGCTTTGTAGAACCAGGAGAGCGATGGCTTGAGAAGCCAGGTGCTCAGCCCACAGCCGTCAAGCTGACGAGCGGTCGCTACCTCGAAGGAAAAAATACTTATTTAGTCAAGCTAGCAGGCTTCGACTTTCGCGATCAGGCAGAAGATCTGCGAGGGTCAAAGCTAATGGTGCCAGCGGGCGATCGCCTACCGCTAGATCCAGGCGAGTTTCACGTCGATGATTTAATCGGCCTAAGCGTAGTTTTGCAGTCGAACCAAACCGCAATAGGCACCATCACCAATGTCTTCACGACCGGACATGATTTGCTAGAAGTCTCGCTGCCAATAGAGGATGTGCCCTCTTCAAACGAGCCCAATCAAAAGAAAAGCCAAGAAGATCCCGCACCAGAAGCAGCAACAGTATCTTCATCCGAATCCGAGAATCACCCATCGCTACGAGCCAAGGCCGCGCAGAAGTTGCGTCGCAAGGCCAAAAGAGCACAGAAGAAAAAGCGACCTAAGACGTTGCTAATCCCTTTTGTTAAAGATATTGTGCCTGTTGTTGACGTTGCCTCGGGCCATGTAGAGATTACGCCCCCAGCAGGACTGCTCGATCTCGCTTAGCCCACTAATGCTGTGAAGGCGATGGAGGTCAGCTAGAGCAAAGCGCTCTAGTTGAATCATCCAGCTTTTTGCGTAAGCGAAAAAGCATCCTATCGTCTTCTATACGCTGTTCTTTATAGCTTCTTTGCCAGACAGGAGAACCAGGTTCATTGCGAATGAGGTTAATCCTTTTGGCGGTGGCTGCTTTTAGCCCAGCGACAAAAGCACTTAACATAGCTGGCTTACGGCTTTGATCTGTTTGCTTTGTATGCGTGGACTTTAACGAAACTAGAGCGTGTAACGAGTCTGGCTCTAGTATCCACTGATCGAGCGTAATTCCTTTGTAATTAGTCTCTACTTGACGCAGCTCGTCTGCCACAATCTTAGCGAGCGAATGAGGTAGGGGGGCCTGCGTAGAGGACTTTTCCAGCTCAAACAGACTGTTACTATTGTGGGTCTTGAGTCGCACATAGTAGCGGGCAGCCTCGACAGATGATTGGCTGTACTGTAATTTTCTTGTCAACGGACCCCCTGAACCTTCACAAAGTGTCTGATAGTATCGTGCCCAGACTAGTTTTAAAATCACACACTCACTAGCAGATTTATTGGGCGCGAAACGAAGGAAGTCAGCGAGCGGTGAAAGAAAGCTCACCGTAGCAGAAGTCTATCAGCTAGCAAAAACCTAGCCGACAAGGAGGGACTAGATAGTCTCCCTTCTCTTTGTTCCTTGTACCGTTTGTTTGCACTTTCACCAATTGCGCTTTTAACAAACGCATTCATGTAAGCACGTCTTAGTATGGGCAAGGAGAGACTCGAACTCTCACAACCGAAGTCGCCACATTTTGAGTGTGGTGCGTCTACCAATTCCGCCACTTGCCCGATAGGTTTCTCAGTATACAGAACTCGTGTGCAAGTACGCTAGTCAGTTTCTATTTTTCAAATTGCTATCTTGCACACAAGACACTCTACTAAATTCAATTCTTAGAATCCCACAAAGCAAAAAAATTTGTGTGACGCTTGAGAGAGTAAGGAGTGGGCACAGTGGGGGATAGCACCCTCTATATCGATACAGTTGCGATCGCACCAAGGGAAACCACTACTCACTCAATAGCCAACCCTAGCCTGTGCTGAGCATTCCAATCTTTTAGCCAAATAAGCTCATCTTCAAGCAAAGCGTGATCGTGAGCTAGTAGCGATCACTAAGAAGACACGGGCTTATTTGGCTCAAGAGGCTGGGGAGAGCGATCGCGAGTATGGATCTCGGGTATTGCGATCGCACTTCTCAGACAAGTTCTCGCAGGCGATTCGTGATTTTGTCGGCGTGATCTTTAATAACGGCGTGCGGCTGGTGGACGTGCCGGGTGAGATTCGGCAGCACTGGGTGAACCTAGATGGCAATGGTAGTAATGGCGATCGCCTGTGTGCGAGTTTGGCGCTGCAAAGCTTGCGCCGGGGCCATAGCTTTGTGCTTTGTGGACAAAGTGATCAGGCTATAAAAGTAGGTAATCGTTCACCAGTTAATCCAGCTACCTGTCGGCCTCTCTTCACTATTAGTTTTGCCGCTAGTTTTATGAGTACTTTGGCCTGCTTGAGAACGTCGCTTGAGGGTAGGACGGTTCTCTAATAGCGACTGGTAGTTAGGGGTAGTGGCCCAGCGATTGATTTCTCTAGCACGCAAAACAGGTACCGGATGACTGAGTTCATCTGTTTTCATTCGTTTGAGCAGCTCACCCATTTCGTTATCACTGATGGCATCATACGATTCGGCCTGCGCCAGAAAAGCATCTAGATTGAGCTGCGGTGAAAGCGTCGGTGACCCCCCAGATAGCTTCATTAGCACGGCGGCAACGGTTCGAGCATCTTGAGTGGCGAGTAGAGCAGCGCGATCGCAGGTAAACTCGGCGCAGCGAACCCATTCCATGATCCTAGACTGCCAGTTTTGAACCAAAACTGCACCAAAAGGGAGCTGACTAGTCGCCAAAGTCAGCAAGTTGGCTAGCGTTAGATAAACGCCGTGGTCGCATTTTAGATGGCCTAGTTCGTGGCCGATAACAGCTTGAAGCTCTGCGGGATTGAGCAGTTCAACCAAGGAAGTGTGAACAACGATGAAAGGTTGCCTGCCTCGCATCGCAAAGGTGTAGGCGTTCGGAACCGGGTGCTGTTTGATATAGAGCTGGGGAACGTCTAGATCCAAGATTTGGCAGGCTTCAACCAATAGTTGATAAATATCAGGGAGCTGTTTAGGTCCAACCAGTACACTTGCAGCAATATTTTCTAGATAGAAAAACTGTTCACCCATAGGCCCTAGCAGGCTACGAATAGCAATGTCTATACCCGGTATCTGCTTAAGCGCCTCGGTCGCTCGCTGATCGAGCGGATGGCGAAAATGACTAGCGTTGAGGCCAAGTAGACGAGCTTTGGAGGAAAACTGAGAGAGAGTCATGTGAAGTCAAGCTTAGGGCTGGTTTTGTAGGCACTAAGAAATCGCTGATATTAGAGTCTGCCGCTAGTATAGCGATTTCCCCAGCATCAGCGATTATCAGCCATTCGATGGCCATTATGTAGATAGCTGTCGAGTCAATAGACGATCAGATCCTACAAGAGCCGCTATTCAAGAAAGACCACCTCAAAAAGGCATCCCTTGTATGGCACTTACTTTGCGATATTGGCGGCTACCGGGCTGTACTGGTGACTGGACTAGCAACGGCTAACGGTTCAGGGGTAGGCTGGGCAGCCGTATCGGCTTCGGCAGCAGGGATGCGTCGTAAGCGCGCCCCAACGTTACGGAGCTTCTCCTCAAATCTTTCGTAGCCGCGATCTAGATGGTGTAATCCGTAGAGTGTGGTTTTACCCTTGGCTGCTAGACCGGCGATCGCCAGCGCAGCAGAAGCTCGTAAATCGCTACCCGTCACGGGTGCGCCCGATAGATAAGAGACCCCTCTAATGATCGCACAGTCACCTTTGACCTTGATATCTGCGCCCATCCGATTGAATTCAGCCACATGCTGCAGCCGGTTTTCAAACACAGTTTCTGTGACCATACTGTTACCTGCCGCTAAGGTCAGCAGCGCCATGAACTGAGCCTGCATATCTGTCGGAAAGCCTGGATAGGGCAGCGTTTGAATATCTGTCGGGGCAATCTGCTCCCCAGGAGAAATGCGAATAATGTTATTAGCTTCGATCTCAATTTTGGAGCCGGTTTCTTTTAGCTTCGATAGCAGCGGCGATAGGTGGTTTGGATCGACAGGGCCGACTGTGATTTCTGAACGAGTGATGGCACCAGCGACTAAGAAAGTGCCTGCTTCAATGCGGTCTGGGATGATGCTGTAGTCGGTAGCATGCAGGCTAGGCACACCCGTGATTGTGATTGTGTTTGTCCCAGCACCAGCAATCTTTGCCCCCATAGCACGGCAGAAATTAGCAAGATCGACGACTTCTGGCTCCTGCGCCGCATTCTCGATTACCGTTTCGCCTTCAGCTAGTGTCGCTGCCATCATCAAGGTTTCTGTCGCACCGACGCTGGGATAGTCTAGGTGGATTTTGGCCCCTTTAAGCTTGCCGCTAGCACCCGGAACATAAGCATGGACGACACCGTGATCCATATGAACATGTGCGCCGAGCGCCTGCAGTCCACGAATGTGAAGGGCAACCGGACGAGCGCCAATGGCACAGCCGCCAGGTAGCGGCACGCGAGCGACACCTAAACGAGCCAGCAACGGACCAATCACAAAAAAGCTAGCACGCAGCTTGCTAACAATGTCGTAGGGCGCTTTGGAATGGCTGATATGGCTACCGTCAATATCTAAGGTATCGCCAGCACGATCTACTTTGAGCCCAAGGGCTTCTAAGACGCTAGCCATTCGACCAATATCCATCAGGTCAGGAATATTGCGAATACGACAGGTTTGTGAGCATAGAAGTGTGCCACCCAACACCACTAAAGCAGAGTTTTTTGCGCCGCTGACCGGAATATGACCACTCAACTTGGCATTGCCCCAAATCTCGATAACAGACTCTGATACGGGCTCTGATGCAGACTCAGCAGATTGGCCGTTGATCGACAGGTTAGAGGTGATGATAGGATTGCCCTCCATAAAAAGTAAAAAAAGTTGATTAGGATAATTTGGTATGGATTCTACCCGAAACTCTTCATCTTCTCTTGGTTAATTTGGAATTTTGCCAAGTGTGTACCAAGAATCATACGTTTACAGGGGACAATGAACCGTCAACTGTCCGTCCGTCTCCGAAGATTTAAAGAGCAAAGAGAAGCATAAAAAGAGTTTGGTTGTTGACGGATGGACCGCACTGCTAGATTATTGTTAATCGCAGCTATGCAGCGACTGCTGATACTTTCTATGCTTAATTCATAGGGTGTCTGGCTTTCTTTGTGCGGGACTGGCGGAATTGGTAGACGCGCTAGATTCAGATTCTAGTGTTCGCAAGGACTTCCGGGTTCAAGTCCCGGGTTCCGCATAGATTTGTTTTAATAACAAATTTTTTCTAAGTAACGGGCTCCTTGGTTCTACCGGCTAGGGAGCTTTTTAATAGCTATTGCTTCTATGCTTACCAGCTTGCAAAATCAAACGGTCAAACAGCTTCGCAAGCTTCAGCAGCCGAAGGAACGTAAAAAGCAAGCGGTGCTGCTGTTAGAAGGCACTAATCTGGTTGAAGCCGCTTGCGATGTTCGCTACCCGTTGCAAACGCTCTGTTTCACCGAAGCATGGCGCTCACGGTATCAAACGCTATCTGAGCAGGCGATCGCACTCTCGTCGCAAGTAGAACTAGTCTCGCCAGAAGTCCTGAGTGCTATTGCTAGTACCGTGACTCCCGATGGTGTAGTGGCGATCGCACCTCGACGCAACGTTTGGGAAGCTGAATCAGGCCGGCCAAAAGACAGCGTCAGCCTAGGCGTGGTCCTTGAAACGCTTCAAGATCCGGGCAATCTCGGCACAATCATTCGCACCGCAGCAGGGGCAGGCAGCGACGGCCTCTGGCTCAGTCACGATAGCGTTGACTTGAGCCATCCAAAGGTACTAAGAGCTTCGGTAGGTCAGTGGTTTCGGATGCCGATGGCAACTGTAAACGCCGTCAAACAGGCTAAAACGCTGCGCGAACAGGGCTTGCAGGTCGTCGCAACCGCAGCAACGGCTGAGCTGAACTACTGGCAGCTAGATCTGCGTCAGCCTACCGTCTTTTTGATGGGAAACGAGGGAGCAGGGCTTTCGCCTGAGATCATGGCTAGCGCATCGGTGTCAGTAAAGATTCCAGTCATGCCAACGGTAGAGTCTCTGAACGTGGCAGTTTCGACAGCGTTGCTGCTGTATGAGGCAAAACGCCAGAGAGCAAGCTGAGAAAGCAAAGTCGAGAAGTTATAGATAACCGAAGAAAACCGAAGTTGTCCAAAGTCACCTTTTCGGTTGAGAATAATACTGAACATAAGGAGAGCGCAGTGGATTCAGCATTTGACTACGACTTGGTAATTATTGGTGCGGGTGTAGGCGGGCACGGAGCGGCGCTACATGCGGTGCAGCGCGGACTCAAGACAGCCATTGTCGAAGCAGGTGATATGGGTGGTACCTGCGTAAACCGAGGCTGTATTCCGTCTAAAGCGCTACTGGCAGCTTCAGGTAAAGTGCGCGAGATGCGTGACGAGCAGCATCTGAAGGCCATGGGCATCAGCCTGTCGGGTGTTGGCTTTGACCGCGAAAAGATTTCTAATCACGCCAAAAACTTAGTTGGCAAGATTCAAGGCGATCTAACGGGTAGTCTCACTCGGTTGGGCGTAGATATCATTCGAGGCTGGGGCAAAATTGCCAGCACTCAAAAAGTCTCTATTGAAGATGAAAGCGGTAAGCGCACGATTACCGCCAAAGATATTATTTTGTCTCCTGGCTCAGTACCGTTTGTGCCCAGAGGCATTGAAACAGACGGTAAGACGGTGTACACCAGCGATGAAGCAGTGCGATTGGACTGGCTGCCTGATTGGGTGGCTATCATCGGCAGCGGCTATATCGGTCTAGAATTTTCGGACGTTTATACAGCGCTTGGATCTGAGGTCACCATGATCGAGGCGCTAGACCAGCTCATGCCGACATTCGATCCCGATATCGCTAAGCAGGCTGAGCGCGTGCTAATCAAGCCACGTGATATAGAGACTCGTGTGGGCTTGTTGGCCAAGAAGATTACGCCGGGCGCGCCAGTTGTGATCGAGCTAGCCGATCCCAAGACTATGGAGACTGTAGATACCCTAGAAGTCGATGCTTGCTTGGTAGCGACGGGCCGGATTCCAGCGACCAAGAATCTGGACTTAAACATGGTGGCTGTAGAAACAGACAGGCGTGGCTTCATTCCAGTTGACGATCGTTTAGCTGTCCTACGTGATGGCAAACCCGTGCCTCATCTGTATGCGATCGGCGATGCCAACGGCAAGATGATGCTGGCCCACTCTGCTTCGGCTCAAGGGATTGTGGCGGTCGATAATATTTGTGGTGAGTCTCGCACGGTAGATTACAATGCCATCCCAGCAGCGGCCTTTACCCACCCAGAGGTGAGCTTTGTCGGTCTGACTGAGCCTGCGGCTAAGACAAAAGCGAAAGAAGAAGGCTATGAAGTGGCGTCGGTTCGCAGCTATTTCAAGGCAAATTCCAAGGCGCTAGCAGAAGGCGAGACTGAAGGACTAGCCAAGGTGATCTACCGGAAGGACACAGGTGAGGTGATGGGAGCTCATATCATCGGCTTACATGCGGCGGACCTGATTCAGGAGGCGGCCAATGCGATCGCCCAAAAACAGTCCGTCACCGAGCTATCCAAATTTGTCCACACGCACCCGACCCTATCCGAGGTACTCGATGAAGCGTACAAGCGAGCAAAGGTAACCGCGTAAGCAAGCCGCATCGTTCACAGATCCTGATTCCACTTCTATTTCATCATTCATGAAAATCCGCCGTCGCCCCCCTAGCACTCCAATTTCTGTCAGGCATCTCGAATACAAAATCGAGATGCCTGATGCTGAGCCGCGCAACATTCTTGAGAAAATTGTGTGGCACAAAGAAACCGAAGTTACTCGGCTGCGAGAGAAGTTGCCCTTAGCTGGATTGCAGCGTCAGGTACAGGGGCTACCAGCGACTAAAGGGTTTATCAAGGCGCTGCGTGAACGAGCGGCAAAGGAAAGTCCGGCTTTGATTGCAGAAGTTAAAAAGGCATCGCCAAGCAAAGGCACTATCCGAGAAGATTTTGATCCAGTTGAGATTGCCAAAAGCTATCAGTCTGGCGGCGCGACCTGTCTGTCTGTTTTGACCGACAGCAAGTTTTTCCAGGGCAGCTTTACCTATCTCAGTCAGATTCGTCAGGCCGTAGACTTGCCGCTTTTATGCAAAGAATTTGTGATCTATCCCTACCAGATTTATCAGGCTCGGCTAGCTGGCGCTGATGCAATCCTGCTGATTGCGGCGATTTTGACTGATAAAGATATTGGTTACTTCACTAAGATTGCCAAAGTTTTAGGGCTAGACGCTTTGGTCGAAACCCATACCGTTGAAGAGTTTGAGCGCGTCGCTGCGATTGATGGTGTTGAGCTAGTGGGGATCAACAACCGCAATTTGGAAGACTTTACGGTGAGTTTGGAGACGACTCGGCAGGTCGTAGAGAAGTTTGGAGATGCGATCGCGCAAAAGCAGCTCTTCCTAGTTAGCGAATCCGGCATCCACACCTTCGAGGATGTTAACACCGTCACAACCGCTGGTGCGAAAGCAATTCTCGTCGGCGAATCGTTGATGAAACAGCCCGACCCCGGCGCAGCTATCGGCAAATTGCTCTCTGCATAAGCGTTTATACGGGTCTATACTAAGAAATGTATAGCCAGCATTAGAGATTGTATGAGTCGCAAGAAAGCCATCATTATTGGTTCCGGGATCGGTGGACTATCCTTAGGCATTCGTCTACAAAGCCTAGGATTCGAGACCACCATCTTTGAAAAGCTAGACGCACCGGGCGGCAGAGCATACGTTCGCAGGGCGCAAGGCTTCACTTTTGATATGGGACCAACCGTACTCACGGTTCCACACTTTATTGAAGAGCTATTTTCTTTGGAAAAAGGTGCGGCGGCTCTAGGCGAACCCGACTTTCCTGAAGAAATTATGGACCCGAAAGACCGGATTCGCTCTGGTGTTAGCGGTGGCCCCAATACTTCTAAGTACGTGAAAATCGTTCCTGTTTTGCCGTTCTATCGCATCTACTTTGATGACGGCACCTATTTTGACTACGACGGAGATCCTGAAAATACGCTGCGTCAGATTGAAGCGATTGAACCTGATGACTTAGAAGGCTATGCGCGGTTTCACGATGCGGCTAAAGCTATTTTTGATCGCGGCTTTATCGAACTGGGCTATACCTATTTTGGCAATGTCGTAGACATGCTGAAAGTCGCACCCGATTTGGTAAAGCTAGACGCGATTCGACCGCTGTTCTCTTTTGTAAAAGACTATTTCAAAAGCGATAAGCTGCGGCAGGTTTTTAGCTTTGAGCCTTTGCTAGTGGGCGGCAGTCCGCTGACCGTGCCCGCTATCTACGCGATGATTCACTTCGTCGAAAAAACCTGGGGTATTCACTTTGCCATGGGAGGCACGGGCGAGCTGGTTCAAGGCTTTGTTCGCAAGTTTGAGGAGCTAGGCGGCACTATCCGATACAACAGCGAAGTTGCCAAGATCGATGTTGAAGGTTCACTGCTATTCGGCAAGAAAACAGCCAAAGGAATTGAGCTGGCAGACGGTAGCTACCATGCCGCTGATTTGGTGGCTTCTAACGGCGACTATGCCAACACCTACATGAAGCTAATCGATCCGAAGTATCGCTTTATCAACCAAGACCTCAAAGTAAAGCTGACCCGCCAGTCGATGTCAGTACTGGTTATCTACTTTGGCTTCAAAGCAGACGCATCAGAAGAATTGGACCTGCGCCATCACAACATTATTCTGGGCCCCCGCTACGAAGAACTGCTCAAAGAAATCTTTGACCAAAAAGTACTAAGCCCAGATTTCTCACAGTATCTGCATATTCCATCGATTACCGATCCCAGCATGGCACCGCCCGGACATCACGCTGCCTACACACTCGTCCCGGTGCCGAACAATGGTGGCGATATCAACTGGGATATAGAAGGGCCAAAACTGACTGATAGGGTTCTCACCTTTCTAGAAGAGCGTGGCTACATTCCTAAGCTTAAAGAGCGTCTGGTCTACCAAAGCCACATCACGCCTGACTACTTTGAAGGAACGCTTAATAGCTATCTGGGTAATGCCTTTGGCGTAGAACCTGTACTGGTGCAAAGTGCATTTTTCCGCCCTCACAACCAAAGCGAGGACATCCAAAATCTCTATTTGGTCGGGGCGAATACCCAGCCTGGTGGCGGCACGCCTTCTGTAATGATGTGCGCCAAGATGACCGCTCGGGTGATCGCGAAGAACTTCAACATTCCTTCTGAAGTTGTTAATGGCATTGCCGAAAAGAAGGAAGTGGCTGCGGTCTAAAAACTTCCCCTAGTGGCCCCTTCTAGGTACCTACTTAGCTAGATACCTGCTTTAAAAACAAGTCTGATGTAACTCTCTTGTATGCTCCCAAAAGAAGACCTGCTTAAGCACTCTGAAAATAAAGAGACGCTCTCTCACATAATTGACCAGGCAGAACAAGCGATCCGTACTTGGGAGCCTGTGGCTACCGACTTTCTTTCTCCCCCTGAGCTATTTGAGGCGCAGGCAGCTTTTAGTCGGCTGAGTGATGTGCATGTGATCGCCCACGGTGGCTATCCCCAAGCAGAACGTCAGCGGCTAGTGATGGCCCGCGCTGAACTACCGCTAGAAGAAACGTCCGTACCCCTAGCAGCCGTCAGTATTGCAGGCAACTTTTTGTTTGACACAGCTACCCATCGAGACTTCCTGGGGTCTTTACTAGGAACAGGTCTAGTGCGGGCGAAGGTCGGTGACATTATCGTATTGGGCGAGCGGGGCGCACAGGCAATTGTGGTTCCCGAGCTAGTGGAATTCTTGACGACGAGTCTGACTCAGGTGCGATCGGTTCCAGTGAAGACACAGCCGATAGAACTCAGCGAATTGCGGGTGCGCGAGCCAAAGAAAAAAGAGATGACTACCGTAGAGGCTTCGATGCGTTTAGATGCGCTAGCGTCGGCTGGATTCGGTATGTCGCGCAGCAAGATGGCTGACATGATCGCAGGCGGCGATGTGCGGGTGAACTGGAAGCCAGTGACGCAGGCGAGCCGCACATTGCAATCGGGTGATCTAGTTGCGATTAGAGGCAAAGGACGATTAGAAATTGGCGAGATGTCTGTGACGAAAAAGCAGCGGTATCGAGTGCAGCTAACTCGGCTAGTGTGATCGCCACACCGCTAAACGCGCAACATCGATGTCATAAGACATTTTTGTTTAATTAAAATTGACATTTCGTAGCATTCTCTCCCTAAAGCAGCAGAACCAGATGGACGGGGTATGGCAATATATAGGCTGTTTGCCAACTGGTTCACGGGCTATCGAGTTCATGGGCAACTGGTTCGTAATTGGGTTGGCGAGAAATGGAGTTAACAATGGAATCTGTCGAGGCCATTTATCAATACATCTGGCTGATACCCGTACTGCCGCTTTTGGGTGCGACTATTGTCGGCGCAGGACTAATCAGCTATAACGAAGCGACCAACAAACTTAGACAGCCAGTCGCTGCTTTCATTGTCAGCCTGATCGGGGCGGCAATGACACTTTCTATCATGGTGCTAGTTAGCCAATGGCAAGGCCATGCACCCTATACCTATTTAATTGAATGGGCCTCTGCTGGAGATTTCCAGATCAACATGGGCTTTACCATCGATCACATCACTGCGGTCATGCTGGTGATTGTAACCACCGTAGCCTTTTTGGTGATGATATACACCGACGGCTACATGGCCCACGATCCGAGCTACGTACGGTTTTATGCTTATCTAAGTCTGTTTAGCTCGTCTATGCTCGGCCTAGTGATTAGCCCGAACCTGCTACAGGTTTATGTTTTCTGGGAGCTGGTAGGTATGTGTTCATATCTGCTGATTGGCTATTGGTATGACCGAGACGGGGCGGCTGATGCCTGTCAAAAGGCATTTGTTACTAACCGCGTGGGCGACTTTGGCCTGCTGCTTGGCATTCTGGGTCTGTTCTGGGCGACTGGAACGTTTGAATTTGAGCTGATGGGCGATCGCCTTACAGAACTGGTCAACGTCGGCACTATCTCAGGCGGTTTAGCGGCTCTCTTCGCAATTTTGGTCTTTATGGGCCCAGTCGCCAAGTCAGCGCAGTTTCCTCTCCACGTCTGGCTACCGGATGCGATGGAAGGGCCAACCCCTATTTCTGCCCTGATTCATGCGGCGACCATGGTGGCAGCGGGCGTCTTCCTGATTGCTCGGATGTATCCGGTTTTTGAGCACATTCCAACTGTCATGAGCGTGATTGCTTGGACAGGTACAATTACCGCCTTCTTAGGTGCCTCAATTGCGATCACTCAGAACGATATTAAGAAAGGGCTAGCTTTTTCTACCATGTCTCAACTGGGCTACATGGTGATGGCTATGGGCGTAGGCGCTTATAGTGCTGGCCTGTTTCACCTGATGACTCATGCTTATTTCAAGGCGATGCTGTTCCTTGGATCGGGCTCAGTCATTCACGGCATGGAAGAAGTGGTAGGCCATGATCCTGCCTTAGCTCAAGACATGCGTTTGATGGGTGGCCTAAGAAAGTACATGCCGATCACGGCGATTACTTTCTTGATTGGTACTTTGGCAATCTCCGGCTTGCCGCCGTTTGCAGGTTTTTGGTCAAAAGACGAGATTCTAGGCTCTGTCTTTGAAGTGAACCCCGTGATGTGGGCGGTCGGCTGGCTAACGGCTGGTATCACTGCGTTCTATATGTTCCGCATGTACTTCTCTACCTTTGAAGGTGAGTTCAAGGGGAACGATATGGGGTTGCGTAAGCAGGTGAAAATCCAGTCTCTGCAGATGGCAGGCGCATCGCTTGGGCCTGGGGCAATGAGTGCTCAGGAACTAGAAGTTGAGACTGCTGCCGATCATGGTGATGATCACTCGCATGCTGAAGAGCCGCATGAGTCGGCTTTGAGTATGACCTTTCCGTTGATGATGCTGGCGATTCCGTCTGTGTTAATTGGTTTAGTCGGAACGCCATTTGCTAATTACTTTGAGGCGTTCATACATCCACCGGGCGAGGCGCTGACGGTAGCTGAGCTAGCTGAAGAAGTGGATATGAGTGAGTTCGTGCGGATGGCTGGGCTATCTGTTGCTATCTCGGTTGCGGGAATCGTGTTGGCAGTGCTGATGTACCGTGCTAACAAAATTGATGCGGGTGCGATCGCCAATAAGATCAAACCTCTCTACAATCTCTCTCTCAACAAGTGGTACATCGACGATATCTACCGCGAAGTCTTTGTCAAAGGAACACGTCGCTTGGCCAAGAGCGTTCTGAACGTCGATATCAAAATTGTCGACGGTATTGTCAACCTCACTGGCTTCGTTACCCTAGTTACAGGTGAAGGACTGAAATACTTTGAGAATGGCCGTGCCCAGTTCTATGCACTGATCGTCTTTGGCGCAGTGCTAGGTCTGGTCTTTATCTCCGGGCTAGGATAAAAGGTATAGCGATTTTCTGGTGCATTTCCTTGTTGCATCACTAGTGCATTAGAGAGGGCATTAGAGAAATGCAAAGTCGCTTCAGGGACCAAGGCTATAGGCCGTTAGGAGGCATAGGGCAACTTCGTCCCCTCTTAACGGCCTATCTTTTTAAGCCACCTTTAAGAAAAGCTAACAGCTTTGATCTAAAATCGATTTTTCTACCTAGAGTGTATAAGGCCCGATAGCTTATCTCGCTTGCAGATTTCAATTTTGTTATGGATCAATTCCCCTGGCTGTCAACCATTGTCTTCTTTCCATTTTTGGCGGCGCTGCTGATTCCCCTCATTCCTGACGAAAAGGGGCGCACTGTTCGGTGGTACGCCTTGGTAGTCGGTCTGATTGATATCGCACTGATTGTCTACGCTTTTGTCAATCATTACGATATCAACAGCGCGGGTATGCAGCTATACGAAAGCTACGCCTGGGTACCTCAGCTTGACCTACGCTGGTCTGTCGGTGTCGATGGGCTTTCAATGCCCCTAGTGCTACTGACTGGCTTTATTACGACTTTGGCGATTCTGGCTTCCTGGCCGGTCACTTTCAAGCCCAAGCTGTTCTACTTTTTGCTGCTGTCTATGTACGCTGGCCAGATTGGTGTCTTTGTCGTACAAGATATGCTGCTGTTCTTCCTAATGTGGGAGCTAGAACTGCTGCCTGTTTACCTGCTGCTTTCTATCTGGGGCGGCAAGAAGCGGCTATACGCAGCGACCAAGTTTATTCTCTACACCGCTGGCGGTTCGCTGTTCATTTTGCTAGCAGCGCTAGGGATGGCCTTCTATGGCGATACTATTAGCTTCGACATGCAAACGCTGGCAGCGAAGGAATTTCCGCTGAGGCTACAGCTATTTCTATACTCTGGCTTCCTGATTGCCTACGCGGTCAAGCTACCGATTATTCCTTTCCATACCTGGCTGCCGGATGCTCACGGTGAGGCAACTGCGCCTGTACATATGTTGCTAGCTGGCATCCTGTTGAAGATGGGTGGCTATGCAATCATTCGCATGAACGTCGAGATGCTGCCGGATGCTCATGCGGTCATTGCCCCAGGCCTAGTGATCTTTGGCGTGGTGAACATTATCTACGCGGCGCTGACCTCGTTCGCCCAGAACAATCTAAAGCGAAAAATTGCCTACTCATCGATCTCCCACATGGGATTTGTGATGATTGGGATCGGTTCGTTTACGAACTTGGGTCTAAGCGGCGCGGTCTTGCAGATGGTCTCTCACGGTCTGATCGGTGCCAGTCTGTTTTTCCTAGTGGGCGCTACCTATGACCGGACCCATACGCTGATTCTCGATGAGATGGGCGGCGTCGGTCGCAAAATGCCGAAGATCTTCGCGATGTTCACGACTTGCTCGATGGCGTCTCTGGCGCTGCCGGGAATGAGCGGCTTCGTTGCTGAGCTGATGGTTTTTGTCGGTTTTGCGAATAGCGATGCCTACGGCTTTAACTTTAAGCTGATTGTGGTGATGCTAATGGCAGTCGGTGTGATTTTGACGCCTCTATATCTGCTGTCTATGCTGCGCGATATTTTCTACGGCCCTGAGAATAAGGAACTGATTGAAAACGAAGTGCTAATTGACGCAGAGCCGCGCGAAGTGTTTGTGATCACTTGTTTGCTGATTCCTATTATCGGATTTGGGCTGTATCCCAAAGGCTTGACCCAGCTCTATGATGCAAAGACCGTTCAAATTACAGAGCGGATTCGGACAGAGATGTTTGCGATCGCGCAAGACAAAAATCCACCGCTGCCAATTGCGACAACGCCCTTGCTCAATGCGCCGCTACTAGGCACACCCGATTTGACCAATCAGCCGTAAATTCAATTTTGATGTTATTGACTATCCCCTCGATCCGCCCGAGGGGATTTTTTGTTGAGAAACAGAAAATCCCTAAAAGTGGTTGGCCAGCATACGTAGGCGTAACCTTCTTTATGAGGATGCAGCCGCCGCTAGCCATACATTCGTGATCTCTAGAACCGTTATATAATGCGGACTAAGTGGCTAGCCGTCGGACGTCGGCTTTGACTGCTCACATGAGGATGCATCCGACGACGGCTATACCAAGGTGGTTTCGTTAAATAGATCTGCCGCTGCTAACTGATATTTCTATGGCTTATACAATTCCTGATTCTATTCCGCCTATAGCTACTCAGGGAGAAAAGACGCTATTCTCGATCTTAAGAAACGGCTTACCTGATGACTACATCGTTTGGTATGAGCCCCGTATTAACCATCAATATCCTGATTTTCTCATTCTAGGCCCTGCCTTCGGGCTACTCATCATTGAAGTAAAAGGATGGTTTGGGAACCAGATAGATAGCGCCGACCGCAATCAGTTTCTCATTCGGCGAAGAAAGAACAATCAGGAACATGTCTCTAGTGAAGAGTCTCCCCTCGGGCAAGCGCACCGATATTTCTGTCACGTTTCTGACAAGCTAAAAGAATATTCCATCCTTCGTCACTTAGAAGGCCCTCACCAGGGAAAGTTGGTCTTTCCAATTGGTAAAGGTGCTGTAATGAGCAACATCACTGTAGCTCAGGCTCAAAAGTTAGGACTCGACAAAGTTCTAGAACAACCTGCGGTTGCTTATCGCGATGAATTGCTAGTTTGGCAGAATTTGAACGACCGTGAGTTAATTCATCGACTTAAGGAAATGTTTGCAGTGAAGTTTCCCTTTTATGCACTCACTGACGAGCAAGTGAGTACCGTTAAGGGGATTCTGCATCCTGAAATCCAGATCCGCACTGAGCCTGCAACCTCACGTAGCCTGCCTCCTGAAGTAAAAGCAAAGCCGCCTGCTGATAGCAAAATTATTGTCAGTCTCGATCCAGCACAAGAGACAGCAGCTAGAAGACTAGGGGAGGGCCACAGGTTGATTTCTGGGGTGGCTGGTTCAGGTAAGACGCTAATACTGATTGCAAGAGCAAAATTTCTGGCTAATGAATCTTCGGAACACAGAATTCTGATTCTTTGCTACCACAAGAGCCTTGCTGCCTATTTACGCTCTCTGATACATTCGCCTGATTATCCCAACTACGAGCAGCAAATTGAAATCTTGCACTTCAACGATTGGGCGAGAAATATTTTAGGTGTACTCCCCTCTCCACAGGACTATCCGAATAAACAGACATTGCGTCAAACAACGGGAGAACAGCTTGTAGAGGCTCTTCAGGAAAACCCTGATTTGAAGTGGGATGCCATATTAGTTGATGAGTCCCATACCTTCGCTCCAGAATGGTTTAGATGCTGCGTAACCGCGCTCAAAGACGGTGAAGACGGTAAGCTGCTGATCGTTTCTGATGGGAATCAGAAAATTCATCAGCGAAAGAACTTTACATGGAAATCTGTAGGCATCAAGGCTCAGGGACGAACAAAGATCTTGAAACTGAATTATCGCAACACACAAGAAATTGTCGAGGCAGCCTGGGCTGCTATCAACTTGGGCCAGTTTGCTATGACTGATCAGTGGACCGAGGAGACCACCTTTCCCTTGATTTCTCCTAAATCGGTTCGCAAGCAGGGTTCTGTCCCAGTTCTGCATCCCGTTGACGACTTAAAGCAGTCTGTTCGTATAGTACATCAGCAGATAGAAGACTTTATTCAAGCCGGATACCTCACCCAAGATATTGCTATTATTTTTCACAGTCATGCTGGCGGCAAGAAGAGCTGGCTCTCCCCTTTGGAAAAATTATTAGAAGCTGCCAAAATTGAGGTCTATAGGCTATCGGACGATCGTTCTAAACGGCACTATAGTGTGAACATACCGGGCGTACGTTTTGTCTCAGCCGAATCATCGCTAGGTCTAGAGTTCAAAGCCGTTGTAATCATGGAAGTAGAACGATTCGTAGATAATCATGAAGATGAAGCTATGCGGTATCGCAAACTTTATGTTGCAATGACCCGTGCTCAAGACAGGTTGCATATCTTAGGATCTGCTTCTCATCCGTTTCTAAAAAAGCTAGAAGCGACTAAAAAGTTCGTATTAGGCTAGGGCTCTATACTGCGGTTACGATTTGCTTCACAGTTAAACCGTTACGCCAGATAAGACGGCTTTTATACAGTGAGAATTGCCAAGAATTTACGGAAGCGCTTGACAGTGCGGACCTTTATCTTTTATAGCTCTAACAACATTTGTGCTGATATGCGCTGGGCAGTAGTCCACGCCAAAGACCTTTGAACTTATCTGCTGCGACTAGTCTTAGAACTGGCACTGTTCAGCTTTTTACTCAGTTTTTCTCAGTGCAGGGCTGGGCGCTCGAAGCGCGGCTGCTGCGCTGGATGACGCTGCTATGGCTGTCGGTAGGATTAGTCGTGCTGTATTCCGCCTCCTATCATGCGGCTGAAGATGACTATGGCCGGGGCAGTCATTATTTTTTGGTACAGCTAGTTTGGATGTTAATTGGGCTGCTGATTTCTAGATACATCACCCGTCATCCACTGCAGCAGATGATGCGGCTCTCAGGGATCTTGCTTTTAGTCTGTATGCTGCTGGTGATGGCCACTCACATTCCAGGCGTGGGGATTTCGGTCAATGGCGCGACTCGTTGGCTACCGCTAGGCCCTTTTTTGATCCAGCCCTCGGAGCTGATGAAGCCTTTCCTTGTTCTACATAGTGCTCAGCTTTTTGGCAAATGGCACAAGCTGACTAATCAGACCAGGCTTGTCTGGCTAGGAATCTTCACTCTTGGACTGCTATCAATTCTGACTCAGCCTAACCTCAGTACAACGGCTGTCTGCGGAATGACGATTTGGCTGATTGCGCTAGCAGCGGGGTTGCCCTATCGACAGCTGATCTTGACAGCTTCGAGCGGATTTATGGCAGCGGTGATCAGCATTAGTCTTAAGTCTTATCAGCGCGATCGCATCATCTCTTTTCTCGATCCTTGGGCTGACCCGGCTGAAAGCGGCTATCAGCTGATTCAAAGCCTGCTGGCGATCGGCTCAGGTGGCCTTGGCGGCACTGGCTATGGTTTCTCCATCCAAAAAGAATTTTTTCTACCGATTCAATATACCGACTTTATCTTCTCAGTCTTTGCTGAAGAATTTGGCTTTATCGGCAGCGTGGTGCTGCTAATCTTTTTTGCTATCTACAGCACGATTGCTCTAGCCGTTGCCGTACAGTCTCCTAAAATGGTGCATCGTCTCATTGCTATCGGCTGTATGGTTTTGTTAGTAGGTCAGTCACTGATAAATATTGGCGTTGCGACGGGCTCTATCCCGACGACCGGATTGCCGCTGCCTCTGTTTAGCTATGGCGGTAGCTCGGTTATCGCTAACTTGATCACAGCCGGGCTGTTAATTAGGGTGGCCCGCGAATCGCGTGAGGCAAACGTACTGTCTTTGAGATCGCTACCTCGCCCAAAGACGTAAGCCAAATATGTAAATGTAGCGAAGTAAGGATGCATTCTTACTTGGCGGGAAGAGTTGCCTGTTGTTCTGTAAGGGTTTTAGCCGGTGTGAATGTACCAAGCAACTCTTCGAAAGCTATAGCAGGACAGGTCAGCACTTCGATACAATTAGAGGTGCTGACTAGAGATATTGACTGCTGAATCATTTGACCTGGATTATTTCGACTATGGGCGCTGCTCTTTCAGAGACGTTGTACGAACGCCTGCAGCTCTTCTTGTATCATCTCAGCCAGTCTGCCAATGGTTGGGTAGAAGCTCAGCTTGGTCATTTGTCGCTGGCCAGCGTAGGCATTATTGCAGCGGCTGGACTGCTAACTAGTTTGACGCCGTGTATGCTCTCGATGCTGCCGATTACGGTGGGCTATATGGGCAGCTACGAACTAGAAAATCGTTGGCAGGCCGTTGGGCAATCGGTCTGGTTCGCAGTTGGGCTAGCGACTACGTTAGCGGGTCTAGGACTGGTGGCTAGCAGTTTGGGATGGGTGTATGGGCAAGTCGGCGCTGGCCTACCAATTGTGGTCAGTGCGATCGCCATCCTCATGGGTCTAAACCTTTTAGAAGCGCTTCCCTTGCCGCCTTTGCCTTCTTTCAACGGCACAGACTTTTTGCAAAATAATATTCCCCGCTCGGCCAAGTCATATTTGCTAGGGCTGACCTTTGGCCTAGTGGCCTCTCCTTGTAGCACCCCGGTACTAGCGACACTGCTGGCCTGGGTTGGCGAAAAGGGAGATCCGGTGCTAGGTGCGTCTCTATTGCTGGCCTACACTATTGGTTACGTTGCGCCGCTGATGCTAGCTGGAATTTTTACAGCTTCGATTAAGCGCATTCTAGAAATCAGGCGCTGGTCTGGCTGGATTACGCCTGCGAGCGGCGTGCTGCTGATCGGTTTTGGTCTATTTTCGCTGGTCACGCGGCTATTACCTATCGCATAACTTGAATAATTTTTTATTCTCTCTTCCCTTATGTTCACTGCTGTAAAACGCTACTTCCGCAAAGACCTAATTCCATTGTTAGCAGATCTTAAGCTCGCGATCGCTCTTCTCTTGGCGATCGCCATTTTCAGCATCAGCGGCACCGTGATCGAACAGGGTCAAGGGCTTACCTTCTACCAAGAAAACTACCCCGAATCGCCCGCTCTCTTTGGCTTTCTTACTTGGAAGTTCATCTTAATTTTGGGTTTAGATCACGTCTATCGCACCTGGTGGTTTCTCTCTATTCTGATTCTCTTTGGCGCGAGCCTAACAGCCTGCACCTTTACCCGGCAGATTACGGCGCTACGCTGGTTTTCTCGCACTTGGAATTTCTACAGCAAGCCACGTCAGTTTGAGAAAATGGCGCTGAGTACCGAGCTAGAGACAGGAGATTGGGATGTTTTGCGATCGCAGCTCAGCGAACATCGATACAAAGTCTATGAAAAAAGCGATAGTGACGACACCATGCTCTACGCCCAAAAAGGGCTGTCCGGGCGCATTGGGCCGATTGTGGTTCACGCCAGTATGCTGCTGATTCTGGGCGGTGCCATCCTCGGTTCTATGACTGGTTTTTTCGCGCAGGAAATGGTCCCTAGCGGTCAAACCTTCAAGGTTCAAAACATCTTTGATGCGGGTCCCTGGGCCGGTCCGCAAATTCCCAAAGACTGGTCAGTTCATGTCAATCGCTTCTGGATTGACTACTCCCCTGAAGGCCGCGTCGATCAGTTCTATTCTGACCTTTCTGTTCTAGATAGCGCTGGCGAAGAAGTAAAGCGGAAAACTATCTGGGTAAATCAGCCGCTGCGCTACAAAAACGTCACGCTATATCAAGCCGACTGGGCTATTGGCGGAGTCAAAGTTCGCATCAACAACAGTCCGACTTTCGAGCTGGCAATGGCACCTCTAGACGTTGAGGGCGCTAAATTATGGGGAACCTGGGTGCCTACCAAACCTGATATGAGCGCAGGTGTATCGCTAATTGCTCAAGATTTGCAAGGCACTTTGCTGCTATACGACATGAGTGGAAAGCTGGTTTCTACCGTCCGCCAGGGGAGTAGTGTCGAAGTCAACGGTGTCAGGCTTTACCTAGATGAAATTATCGGCAGCACTGGCTTGCAGATCAAAGCCGATCCCGGTATTCCGGTTGTTTATCTGGGGTTTGGCTTACTGATGGTCGGCGTGGTGATGAGCTATATCTCTCACTCTCAAGTGTGGGCACTCAAAACGGCAGACAAGCTATTTGTTGGCGGACGCACTAACCGGGCTCAGGTTTCTTTTGAAAAGGAGCTAATTAGCCTTTTAGACGAAACGACAAAAGCCTCAGTGGCTCAAACAACGGCTCCGATTCCGGCTAACACGACTGCCTAATGCTTAAGAGTCTGATTATCTGATAGTTTTGCAGCTCATTTCTTGATTCTTCTCTCAGCGTCTTTTTTTCAAAGTTTCTTCTTCTAACTTCTTCTTTTAGCATCTCTTCTTCTAGTGCCTAGCTCAATGCGTATCCTACTTGTAGACGACGAAGTAGAACTTACCGATCCGCTTACCCGCTTGCTTCAACGTCAAGGCTATGGGGTGGATGTCGCTAGCGACGGCGAAACGGGCGCGCGCAAAGCCATCAGCGGACAGTACGATTTGCTGATTCTAGACTGGATGCTGCCAAAGATGAGCGGATTAGAGATTTGCCAGGCAGTGCGATCGCAGGCTCTGTCTACGCCCGTTCTTTTTTTGACGGCCAAAGATACGCTAGACGATCGCGTCGATGGCCTAGATGCGGGCGCAGATGACTACTTGATCAAACCTTTCGAGCTGCGAGAGCTGCTAGCCCGCATTCGCGCTCTGCTCAGGCGTCCAGTCTCTCCACCAGCGTTGCCTCAGTCTGTTCTTCAGTTTGAGGATCTAACGCTACAGGTCGAAAATCAGCTAGTGAGTCGCGGTGGCAAGTCGATCGAGCTATCAGAGAAAGAAGTCCAGCTCTTGGCTTATCTGATGCGATCGCCTCACCAATTACTGACTCATGCTCAAATCTACAGTGCCGTTTGGGGAGAGGGCTCAGCGCCTAGCAGTAATGCCCTCGCAGCCCAGATGCGGCTACTGCGTAGAAAAATAGAGCAACCAAGCCAGCCAGTTCTAATTCATACGGTATATGGCAAAGGCTACCGATTTGGCGCGGCTACGTAAGGCACTGTCTAGTGACGATCTGAACCTAGTACGACTACAAAACTCAGAAAAGATGCATCCGGTTCCTGTAGTTGTACGTAGTAAAACTATGTACTAACTTAAGAAGAGAAAATAAGCTCCAATTAATTACAGCTTAATTTTTTCATTACTTTTTCCCAGTTTAGAGGCCAAGGAGGCCAAAAACGAAATGAGTCAGCTCAAGAGTCTTCAAGAGAAATCAGTCTCTATCAAGACTACTCAAGCTCATCAACTGCCTTACCAGCTAGCGAACTTTGGTGATAAAAGGCTACGTGAGAGCGATCGCCTAGAACTGCTTAATCTACCTCTGCTGCTCTCTGATAGATCCAAGCATACAGTCTCTACAGGCAGTATCCTGCTCGATTCTTTGGCAGCAGAAAGCGCTAACAGGGCCGCTGCTCTTCAAGATTTGAGCCTAATTAAAATCTTCACTTCCTATCGCATATCTACAAGCCTAGAGCGAGGAGATTTAGAGCGAGGAGATTTAGAGCAAGGGGAGCTAGAGCAAGGGGAGCTAGAGCAAGAATTCGAGCAGAGCTACCCCAGGCCGGTTAGCGCAGGGATGAAGCCTCCTATCGAACGCCTAGATGACGACCTATCAAGCGCTGCTGTTGAATCCTCTTCTTCTACAGAGCCTGCTCTCCAATCTATTAAACAGGCTGATAAACATCCTGCTACAGGGCTCCAATCTGCAGCCGACCCGTCACCGCAGAACACTACCTCCACGGTAGACAATGGGACAACGGCTAGAGAATCAGCTGCCTCTGTGGGTTTACTCGATATCCATGATGAGCTGCTATTTGGCGGTGCCTATAGCGATCTCTTCTCTGTTGATCCCCATATGATGCAGGTCGATGACGATAGGGTTTACATTTTGACCTATCTCCTTCGGCATCTGTCAGACTTTACCGTTATTCAGCTACAGAACGGCTTTCCACATAACGCTGATCCTGCCGTTATCAATCGGGCAGATCCGCCAAGGTACCTAACTGTTCTAGAGACTAGTGATTTCGATCTGTACGATTTAAATGATTTAGATGACCTAGATAACTCGGATCATTTCGATGAGAATAATTTCGACGAGGACGAGCTTGATCGGCTTATGGTCGAAGAGGCTCAGCTCAGACAGGCGGATATAGAAAGACCGATAGATCACCAGAGACAAATAGAGACAGAAATTGAGTTAGACGGACTGAACGCGCAGGTTCAAGTGCTACATGCAAAGATAGAGTTGCTTAGCAGAAAGCTAGAACAGGTTGCTACCTCTTAAGCAGTGGTTGCCACCACGACCGGTTCTGCAGATACCACTCAACCGTTTGCCTGAGTCCTACCTTAAGGCTGCGAGTTGGTGCCCAGCCTATCTCCTGTTGAATCTTAGAGATATCCACAGCGTAACGGCGATCGTGTCCTGGTCGGTCGGCAACAAATGTGATCAAATCGTGGGGTGGATAGGGTAAGCCTTCAGCTAGTTCTACCATCTGATCGCACAGCTCACGAACGAGATTGATGTTTTCAACTTGGCTATTGCCTCCAATGTTATAGACAGAGCCAGGAGGTGCTTTTCGCAATACTTGCTCTAGCGCTACGCAGTGGTCTGCGACATGTAGCCAGTCGCGAACGTTACGCCCGTCACCATACACAGGTAGCGGTTTGCCCAGCAAAATATTCACACACATTAGCGGAATGAGCTTTTCAGGGAACTGGTAAGGGCCGTAATTGTTCGCACAGTTTGTGATTAAAGTCGGTAGACCGTAGGTATGAAAATAGGCGCTTACTAGGTGGTTGCTCCCCGCTTTGGAAGCTGAGTACGGGCTATTTGGCGCGTATGGTGTATTTTCTGTAAAAGGAGGCGCATCGATCTCTAGGCTGCCATAGATTTCATCGGTCGAAATGTGCAAGAAGCGATAGTTCTCTGGCTGATGATGAGCTTGCCAGCGATCGCGAAAAGCTTCTAACAGTGTGAATGTGCCAACTACGTTGGTTTGAATAAAAGCAGCCGGACCGACGATTGAGCGATCTACGTGAGATTCAGCCGCGAAGTGAACGATCGTGTCAATATCACTTTTTTGCAAGATCTGCGAGACTAGAGTGCGATCGCAAATATCACCCTCTACCAGCTGCACCTGGCCAGACGCAACTGGCTGTAACAAACTGCTCCTATTGCCAGCATAGCTTAACTTATCGAGCACACATATCGGCTCGTTTGTTCTTTCACACCAATGGCGTACAAAGTTAGAACCAATAAATCCTGCGCCCCCTGTAATCAGAATGCGCTCTAGCATAATCACTCTTTGATCCGTTTCTCTCGATGCATAGTGCCATCAAAACAGCGTCATGAAAATTTTAACCTGTCACCATACATACTCTAGGAGAAGGCTACGCCTACAGTACGAGAAAGTTGCTTGGCCCGTGGTCTTGGTAAGCGTTCTCTGTCTACGTCAAAAAGCCCACTGTCTCAAAAGAGAAGCGAGCTTTTTCTAGCGAGTTCAATTTCAATGGCCTTTCATTGAGCCAGTTGACTCAGTTTCCAGCAGTCTAATCTATACAGCAGCAGGATAAACGCTAACCTTTTTACGGCTCTTGCCCTTACGCTCGAAGGTCACTACGCCATCAATCAGCGCAAACAAAGTATCGTCGCCACCGATGCCGACATTCTCGCCAACATGGTACTTAGTACCCCGCTGACGGACAAGAATATTACCTGCGATCACAGCTTCTCCACCGTACTTTTTCACACCTAAACGCTGAGCGTTAGAATCGCGACCGTTTCTAGTACTGCCTGTACCTTTCTTATGTGCCATGGTCTCTAGAACTCCTGTATTTCTAAACTGGTTACTGAATTTTTATGACTAGGTTCCTGAAGACGAATCGGCTGCTCAGCTACCTGCCGAGCTGAATTCGATCAATCATCCACAAAATTAATCACTGCTGTCAGAATCGCTACTATCAGCAGAATCAGACGAGATCGTTTGACCACCTACCGTAATCGAATCAACCATTACCCGAGTAAGATCTTGACGATGCCCCTGCTTTTTACGAGTCTTCTTCTTTGGCTGCATCTTGTAGACAATAACCTTCTTGCCACGCAGATGACTGACAATTGTGCCGCTGACTGAGGCACCTTCTACCAACGGTTGACCAACACTGACTTCGCCACCATTTTCAACCATCAAGACCTGATCAATCGTAATCTTTTCATCGGCTTCCATCGGTAGACGATTAATGTCATAAAACCGACCCGGCTCAACCCTGAGCTGAGTGCCACCTGCTGCAATGATTGCGTACGCCATGTTCTTTCTATTCTCATTCTAAATCGCCGTAGAGGTAGGTTGCTTCATCTAGGATAAGCGCAACACTTTTTACCTGGTCCGAGCATTTTCACAGAATATCTATAATCGCTGTAAATGCCACCTGCTGTCAAGCACGAACGGTTAGCTTCTCAAAAGTCCTCGCTGATTTTCCTTTTCTATTTCTAGGGCAATAAAGTACCTAATCGGTCGAAGCGCTTAACAAAAGGCATAAACGAGTCAACCCACGTCTTACAATTATAAGCTGTGTTCTCATGGCTATAGAGACTTATGAAGCCCTACTTGGCAGCTGCACTACAAATGACCAGCGTGCCCGATCTCGATAAAAATCTGGCTCAAGCGGAAGAACTGATTGATCTGGCCACGCGCCGTGGTGCAGAGCTAGTCACACTGCCTGAAAACTTCTCTTTTTTGGGGGACGAAGAGGCTAAGTTCAGCCAAGCGGAGGATATTCGCGCCGCTAGCGAGAAGTTCATCAAAACAATGGCTCAGCGATATCGGATTACCTTATTAGGGGGCGGCTATCCTGTTCCTTCTCCAGATAATCGAACCTACAACACGGCGATATTAGTCAATGCCAATGGTGAAGAGCTTTTGCGGTACGAAAAAGTTCACCTGTTTGATGTCAATTTGCCCGATGGCAATACCTATCAGGAATCTGCTCGCGTCACTTCTGGAACAGCGATGCCTGAAGTCTACCGGTCTGATCGACTAGGACAGCTAGGCATTTCTGTCTGTTATGACGTTCGCTTTCCTGAGCTATATCGTCAGCTATCAAAAGCAGGGGCGGAGGTGCTGATTGTGCCAGCTGCTTTTACAGCGTTTACCGGGAAAGACCATTGGCAGGTACTCTTGCAGGCCCGAGCAATCGAAAATACTTGCTATATGATCGCGCCTGCCCAAACTGGTTTTCACAATGCCCGTCGACAGTCTCACGGCCACGCGATGATCATCGATCCTTGGGGAATTACGCTAGCGGATGCAGGCGATACTGTAGGAATGGCGATCGCAGAGATCGACCCCTCGCGACTAGAACAAGTCCGGCGGCAGATGCCATCCCTGCAGCATCGAGTCTTTGGCTAGAGTATCGAGTCTAAACCACAGTGTCTAAACTACAGTAACTTTGGCTAAAGTACAGTAGACATAACAGCTCGGTGGATAGAGCGGTTCAAAGGTTTAGTCAATTTAAAGAGACGCTTATGACTAAATGAACAAAATATAGGGAGGTGACTCCTGTAAATTAGACTACGACGAGTTGCCGCAAACAGCATGATTGATCCTATCGGATGGCCTATTTCAATCCATAATTTGCTATGGCATGGACCATTGGCAGATACCGTTCCCCTTTTAGCTGAAGTCGATGAGGCGGAGGTCGGCTCATTTGTGATAGCAGGCGTACTGCTTAGTCTCATTACAGTTTTCATTGCAGCCAAGGTAGGAGGAGAGCTGTGCGCCCGGCTCAATCTACCCTCAGTGCTAGGTGAGTTGGTGGGCGGGGTCGTTGTTGGAGTCTCTGCTCTTCATCTGATCGTCTTTCCAGAAGGGCCAGAAATGCCCACCTCTGCTCTGATGAACATTATTCAGATGACGGCTCATCTGAACCCAGAAACTTTGCAAACGGTCTTTAACGGCCAGAGCGAAGCTCTGTCAGTCCTAGCGGAGCTAGGCGTCATTATTCTGCTGTTTGAGATTGGCCTGGAATCAGACTTGAAGGAGCTCATTCGAGTTGGGCCACAGGCTGCTGTAGTCGCCGTTATCGGTGTAGTCGTTCCATTTGTAGCTGGAACAGCCGGGCTAATCGTACTTTTTGGCGTGGGAACAATTCCAGCGGTGTTTGCGGGTGCGGCGCTGACGGCAACGAGTATTGGTATCACAGCAAAGGTGCTAGCAGAGATGCAGCAGCTAAGTTCTAAGGAAGGCCAGATTATTATTGGCGCGGCTGTACTTGATGATGTGCTAGGCATTATTGTGCTGGCAGTTGTTGCTAGCTTGGCTAAGACAGGCGAGATCGAGATTTTGAATGTGGTCTACCTAGTCTTGGGGGCTGCCGCTTTCTTAGTGGGATCTATCTTTATTGGGCGTTTGCTCAGTCCGCTGTTTGTTTCTTTGGTAGATCAGCTGCAAACAAGAGGTCAGTTAATCATCACCTCACTAATCTTTGCGTTTGTGCTGTCTTATATTGCTGCCGCGATTCAGCTAGAGACAATTTTAGGTGCGTTTGCAGCAGGCTTAATTTTGGCAGAAACCTCGAAGCGCCGCGAGCTAGAAGAGCAAATCACGCCCATCGCAGATATGCTAGTTCCGGTTTTCTTTGTAACGGTCGGGGCGCAAACAGATATTAGCGTGTTGAACCCGCTAGAGCCTGCTAACCGAGAGGGTTTGATCATTGCGTCTTTCTTGGTGGTGATCGCCATCTTGGGTAAAACGGTTACCGGATTTGCTGTATTTGGTCAGCCTGGAATCAATCGACTGGCCATTGGATTTGGCATGATTCCTAGAGGAGAAGTCGGCTTGGTGTTTGCTGGTGTAGGCGCGGCGAGCGGCGTTCTATCTGAATCCTTAGACGCTGCCATTATCGTCATGGTCATTGTGACGACATTTATCGCACCACCGCTACTCAGGCTAGTGTTTGATAGCAGTGACAATGATGGCGATGTTCTAGAGCCAGCCCCTGCTGGTACGGAGGTATCTGCCGCAGTATCTGAGGCAGCAGTATCTGCTGCTGATCTGGCTGAATCCTAGTTTCTCCAGGCTTAAGCGCTGAGCTATAGCGTCCGCTACCTAGGGCTGCACATCTATCAATAGCGAATCCGCGTAGAAGATCTAGTTTCTATGCGGATTCGCTTTTTGTGCGGAAACTTCTAACCAGAGCTTGTTTCTATAGGTGCTTCGTGACTTCTGTAACAGTGATTCATAGCTACAGTTATGCAGATTCGGAGATAGCGGTAGGGTATCCTTTTGAGCAAATCTTCGTTTTTTGTGACCGTAGTTTTACATAAAGAAAACCTGGACGATTTTTACACAAGGTATACAGGTGAGACGTGCCGATCTACCCATAATCTCAGCAGAGAGCCAAGGATAGGAATGCACACAGATCGTCGGCTGCATAAACGATGATCTTAGTGGTATAAAAAGCTGCTGCATCTGGCCGCACGTAAAAAGATCTTCCTTTGGAGTTGAAAAATAGGACGGGTAAAGTTTCCAAATCCTACTAAACTCTAGAGAACATTTATTCACTTATTAAACTGAGTATTTCTACTTATGAGTATCCCGGCTCTTTCCAGCAAGCTGCGCTCCAATTTCAAGATTGGTGTCTTTGATAGTGGCGTCGGCGGGCTAACGGTGCTGCGTGAAATGCACAAACATTTGCCTGTAGAGTCAATTATTTATTTTGGGGATACGGCTAGGGTTCCTTATGGTAACCGCTCTAAAAGTGAGATCTTAAGGTTTGTGCGCGAAATCATTGCCTGGATGATGGGGCTCGAGGTGAAGCTAATCGTTATGGCCTGCAACACAAGCTCGGCATTAGTTCTAGAGGAAGTACGATCCGAATTTCCTATCCCAATCTTAGGCATTGTTTTACCTGGTGCTAGAGGAGCAGTCAAGTCTGGTAGGCGAATTGGGGTAATTTCGACTGAGGCAACGGCTAAAAGCGATGCTTATTTACAGGCTGTTCAAGAAATTGACTCGACGATCAAAGTTTGGCAAATGGGCTGTCCAGAGTTTGTACCGCTAATTGAAAACGGTCGCATCCATGATCCATACACATTAGCGGTAGCCAAACGCTACCTAGAACCACTTATCGATGCAGGCATTGATACGCTGGTCTATGGTTGTACGCACTATCCACATCTAGCACCTGTGTTTAAACAGATTCTGCCGAGCCATATCAAACTAGTCGATCCGGCAAGACATCTAACTATAGCGGCTGCTCAAGAGCTTGATATCTTAGGGCTAGGCAATCCGGGTACGGTCAGGATAGGCGCTATACCTACTAAATTTTATGTCAGCGGCGATTCGCTACAGTTTGCCAAAGTTTCACAGCAGTGGCTGGGCTATCAGCCTCTGGTTAGGCACGTATCTATAGAAACGCTTGAAGTAGCCGTGCTAGAAGAAGAAGCTGTACTGGAAACAACTAGCCCTGTTGCTGTTCAAAGACGCGATCGCTAAAAATCACTAGAGCAACCAAAAAACGCTCGCTACCAGACAGGCAACAAGCGTAGAAAATACAAGTCACGTGTGACTTTCACCTCCCAAGCGATGCACCAGAAGGATTCTTCGGATAGCTAGAGATCACTCTAGAGGTAGGCAGTGTAGGTGACTAAGCGTAGAGGGCTAAGTGTCTGACGCGCTGGTACTCATGAACATCATGAACAAGTAAACTACAAACAAATAAACTACAGCAGGGATAACAATTGCAACCGGGTTGGTGCTAGAGAAGTGCAGCATGGCGAGCACGATAGGGAGAACATTAACAGTATCAAAGAAAAAATCTCCAAAGGAGTCTTTGATGTAGGTAGTCTTAGGCAAGACTGTAGTAAAGATAATCGGCCCAACCCCTAGCAAGCTTACTAAGCTGTAGTGAAGCCTAGCAGACAGCCTAATTGATACTTTGGCCTTACCAAAAAACAGGCTCTTTTCCTGCGACTGCTTTCCAGGGAAAAGATTCCTACAGGAAGCTCATTACCTAATTTCTAGTCTAAGAATTGAATGATCAACGATCTCTTAACTGTCGATGGGAATAGCCCCTGAACCAAAGATATTGAACTTACAGACTAAAAAAAGACTGACGCCGGCTTTTAGGAAAACTGTCTCAACCAGTAGAGCAGCTCTGTAGCCACCTATTCAAATTGAGCTCCTAGTAAGAACTGACCTGTGAGTGTTGCCAGGTATGAGTGTCACCAGGATTGAACAGAAAATCTTAACTATCTATAGAATAACATAAGGTTTGGCTAATTGAGAAGCCGTCCCGCTAAAAAAATGGACGACTTCTCGATTAGCCAAACATCTCTTGAACATTACTACACAGCTACTAGGCTGAGGGTGTCTATGGCGCAGTTCTGTTTCCTTTGTGGAGGACTCGTCCCTTTAACAGCACAATAGCTTAGAATAAGAGCAGACAGCTTAAAATTTCGTAACTTAATCCGCCTGAGTCGCGTTTTCCATGACCTCAGCCACCTCTCTTTTTCTACCTGTAGAAGCCGACCTAGCGCTCCTGACCGACAACCTCAAAAATCTTGTGGGGGCTCGTCACAAGATTCTTTATGCGGCGGCTGAACACCTGTTTGGTGCAGGCGGCAAGCGTATTCGTCCGGCCATAGTCCTGTTGTTAGCTAGAGCCACTCAGCCGGATCAAGGCATTACCAGTCGACACCGTCGCTTAGCTGAGATCACAGAGATGATCCATACAGCGAGTCTGGTGCATGACGACGTTGTCGACGAGTCATCAACCCGGCGCGGCGTGGATACGGTACACAGTCGCTTTGGCAATAAAGTCGCCGTGCTCGCTGGCGATTTTCTGTTTGCTCAGTCCTCTTGGTATCTAGCTAATTTAGACGATCTAGAAGTCGTGAAATTGCTTTCTAGGGTAATCATGGATCTCGCTGAAGGAGAAATCCGTCAGGGCCTGAAGCATTTTGATACCACATTGACCATAGAGGCTTACTTGGAGAAGAGCTATTACAAAACAGCGACTTTGATTGCCAACAGTGCCAAAGCGGTGGGCGTACTTAGTGAAGTGTCCGATCATACGGCAGAAAACCTCTATCAATTTGGCCGAAGCTTAGGCTTGGCCTATCAGGTTGTAGACGACATTCTCGATTTTACTGGCTCCGAGGAGGTGTTAGGTAAGCCTGCTGGCTCCGACTTGCTAAGCGGCAATCTGACCGCGCCTGCGCTATACGCCATGGAAGAGGTACCCTATCTAAAGACACTTATTGAGCGAGAGTTCTCAGGGCCAGAAGATTTTGAACAGGCCATTGAGTTGATTAATAGCAGTCGAGGGATTGAGCGATCTAGAGTGTTAGCAAAGACGCACGCTCGCCATGCGGTTGAATGTCTAAGCAATCTACCCCAGTCAGCGTCGCGACAGGCGTTAGAAGACATTTCAGACTATGTTTTAAGAAGGCTGAAGTAGGGCGAGGCGCAAGGCCATAGCCAAAATCCTACAGAACTACGGAAAAGGAAGTTAACGATGGCAAAGGAAACGGAACGAAAATTTCTCGTTGTCTCCGATAGCTGGCGAGCCAATGCAGTAGGTAAACTCTACTCGCAAGGATACATCGCAACTGCTGTTGAAGGTCAAAGCGTGCGCGTTCGAATTGTGGGTGAGTTGGGCTATCTGACCATAAAAGGCCCTGCGGAAGGTCTGAGCCGCGCTGAATTTGAATACCCAATTCCACTGGCTGATGCTAAAGAAATGCTAGATACGCTCTGCGTACAACCTCTCATTGAAAAGGTTCGATATAGGTTACCCTTTGGCGCGCATGTTTGGGAAATAGATGAGTTCAAAGGGGAGAACACAGGGCTTACCATTGCTGAAGTAGAGCTTATGTCTGAGTCTCAAACGGTTGATATTCCAGATTGGATCGGCCCAGAAGTCTCAGGCCAAACAAAGTACTACAACGCTAGCCTAGTGAAGCATCCTTACTCAAAATGGTGAAAGAGTAGAGAGATAGACAGAGATAGGAAGTTAGCGCTGTTTGTTTTCTGGAGGGTTGGCTTATCAAAACATTCTCTTACTAGCTTGCCCAACTGGTATAAGGGAGATGCTCTGCAGTTTGGGCGATCGCACTCGCCTGCGCGACTAGCTGCCCGCACGCATCCCAGGTGCCGTTCAGGAACATTTGTCTAGGACCTGCGCCCATTTCAACTGGAATAGACAGCGTTTCGGCAGTGGCACTCATTTTTTCTAAGTCTAAGGTAACTTCTACAGTAGCGTCTGCCGCTATAGCCGATTGCAAAGCGCTAATGTCGTCAGGAGCCGCTGTTACACAGGGAACGCCCATCGCCACACAGTTACCAAAAAAGATTTCGGCAAAGCTTTCTCCTACCAAGGCTTTAATTCCCCAGCGGGCGATCGCCTGAGGCGCGTGTTCTCTCGAAGAGCCACAGCCGAAGTTGCGATTGACGACTAATATTTTTGCGCCCTGGTACTGCGGCTGATTGAACGGATGGTCTGCTAGCTGCTGGCGATCGTCGGCAAAGACCTGATCGCCTAGTCCATCAAACGTGACCGCCCGCAAAAACCGGGCTGGAATGATACGATCGGTATCAATATCGTTGCCAACCAAGGGCAAAGCCTGGCCGGTAATTGCTTTAACTTGGGAGGAATTACCCATAAATTTTATTGCTTGTTAGATATCAGTCAGACTATTTATTATCTATCAACTGCTGGCAACTATCTAGACCCCTGAGCGAAATACGTGTAATTCCGCTCACATTTGCCTGAACTGACCTTGTATCAGCAGTTTCAGGGTGTACTACTCAGCAATCTCTAGAGCTAGAAAAGCGCATAGGCCAAGCCATGAGCTCCTCAAAGGGCAGGCGTTTAGTCAACATGTCCAGAATGCATTCGGTTGCTCATGCGTTACTTAGTTATTAAACTCGGCAGCTTTGGTAGAACTGATGATGCAGGCTAAGTAAACAAAGACAAGAAGGAAGGTGGAGGAATCGAACCCCTGCAGTGAACGCTGTACCCTGGTTTTCAAGACCAGTTGCCGACCATTTAGCGGCACCTTCCATCTGGTGGAATCAAAGAGAATCGTAGGCAAAGACGTACTCTCAACCTCCTGGTTGCAAACGAGTTGCTCTTCCAATTGAGCGACAACCCCACGTAAGCAGGAGTGGCAGGGCTCGTTCGCTTAGCGTCTCCAGAGGAGTTACCTCACTCTTCTCATTCAAAGTGGGAGATGTTTCCAACTACACCACAGGGGATTGGATGCCGAGGCAGGATTCGCACCTGCAATTTCCTGATTCAGAGTCAGGCGACTTGCTAATTCGTCCACTCGGCATTGGCTGGGGTAGCAGGGATCGAACCTGCGGTCTTTCCGTTAACAGCGGACTGCTTTGCCTCTCAGCTATACCCCATCAGCATTCAATTGCTTGAATGCAAGCCCCCCAAGTCCGATTTGAACAGACGACCTCCTGCGCTAAGACCTGCGGTCAGGCTACGCCAACAAGCAGGCGCTCTTACCCGACTGAGCTATTGAGGGAAATATGTTCGCAGTTCTCTCGAATGCTAACAACGAGAACGGCAGGATTTGTAGGCGCAGACTTCTCGAAGAGTACCTGCAACCTTCAGCTCCGCAAGCTGACGCGCTATCCAATTGCGCTACGCTCTCAAAAACAAGTTGGCGGAAAACAGTGGACTCGTTCGCGAAGCGTCTCCGCAGGAGTTACCACAAGCCTTATTTCGGCTCCATCTGTTTAGCAAACAGCACTCACCCCCTGATGAGATTGCTTTCCATATTGAGCGTCTTTCGACAACTCAAAGGGTCGGGTGGGAGTCGTTCGCGCTAGCGTTCCCGAAGGGTACACACAGTGTTAAAGAACTCCGGTTTTACAGACCTTTATCTGCGCCGATAGAAGCCGACCCGTTGGCAGTAGCGACGGGAATCGTTCGCGAAGCGTCTCCATAGGAGTTACCCGCAAGCACACAGTTGAAAGCCGTGCGGCTTTACCAATTTGCCTACGCTACCTCTAAGAAATCTGTCATTACAACAGAACGCAGAAACTAGGAATTGAACCCAGAGCCTTGGTTTTGGAGACCGAGATGTTACCGTTACACCATTTCTGCAAGTGGCAGCGGCGGGACTCGAACCCGCAGAGGCTTGCTTATGAGGCAAGTGCCTTAACCGATCAGGCGACGCTGCAACGTTTGGAGTCCAGAGCGAGTGCAACTCTCGCGATTTTCGGTTTTGCAGACCGACGCCTTGCTAACTTGGCTATCTGGACTCAGGGTTTGGAAGCCTTGACGGGAGTTGCACCCGCTTCTTCGTGACTGAGAATCACGGCGAATTGTCTATTCGTCCACAAGGCTGTTTTTTGTAGTATTGAAACTACAGACGGGGATGACGAGAGTCGTAGGCGCAGACTTCCCGTAGGGTACTCGCGACTTCCTGCTAGACACCACAGGCACTCTTACCACTGAGTTACAGCCCCAAATAGAGAAGTATTTAGTTTTCAAGGTTCTAACTAATTGGCGTACTACAGAAATCGTTTATCGTTTTGTAGTATATTTTGTATTACTTAAATACTACAAGCTAAATTTGGAAAATGTCAAGGGGGGTTCAAAAGTTTTTTGAGTTTTCTTCTGGCACCCCTCGATTGACCTGCTTTCTCTCTCTTTTTAAAGTCATTTTCATACAAAGAGAAAAATGATTAAAGGAAGTGTCGAGGTCCTAAAAAGTAGTTTCGCCTAATCTTCTGTAGTTCCTTGACTGCCTGATTGTGATGATTTTCTATGTCTGTCTTGCTCTTGTGGGCAGTCGCGATCGCAGACTTCTTACAATTTTCTTTCTCAAGAAATCGCACCCGAGCGAGGGCGTTACGAGCCCAGTAATTTGTAGTGCTGTCTGTGGATAGCATAATATCCTCCAGTTGTTGTTCGATAGAGATGGCGGTCAATAGATATGTCAGTCTATTGACTGCAAAGAAGACTTCGAGCAGTCTGCTGAATAAAGGGCAGAGAAACGCATTGATAGATGATAAATCTATCTATATTACGCACAGTATTTCTGCATTGCTGTCGGAACTTGTTTTTGTAAACAGTTCTCTAAAAGCGAGACTATAGCCTGTAGCAAAGCTTGCTGTGCCAACGCAATCCCCAACAAAGCAAGTTGTTAGCCATTATGCGGCATAAGCCGTTAGTCGCTGAGTTGCCTGCCACAGAGAGCACACCAGCGTTTCGAGCTCTGGTACTAGCGCAGTGACAAATGTTCCAGACTCCGCTTGGGCGCTGATAGCAATCCAGGTGCCTTTTAAGCTCACTTCGATATAGTCAGCGTCGACAGCCGTTAGCGAAATCTCGCTCGTAGTATCTTTTTGTAGTACGCTTTGAAGCTTTGCGACTCCAGGCGTATTGCTAGCAAGTAGAAAAGCAGCCCGACCTGGCTCAATATGCAAAGTCTCGCCAGCATAAACCGCTAGCATCACTCTTTGAGTAGCAAAGGCATCTATAGACGCCACTACCTGCTCTAGAAATAGGCCATAGTCGTTGTAGTTTAACTTCAGCATCGCAAATGGCCTCTATGTCTTGTGAATTAACGACACATGCTGAAGGCAGCATGTTCTTAAACGTAGATAGTTCTGCGAAAACAAAATAACGGGCCTAGTTCTAGAAAATACTCGCGACATGATGAAAACCTTACCTGAAATTATCTGAAATCAAGACGGCCCTAAAACAAGACCCCACTTCCTTGCAGTTAGGAAGCGGGGTCAAAAGCCTTATGTTCTTGGCTTTATGAAGGTATCGCAGCTAAACGCCTGCGCTCCCCGCTTCGATATCGTGTGGGTTCTAAACGATTGATATAGGCTGAACTATCTGCTGAACTATCTATGGAGAGACTGTCTACGAAGAGATTATCTACAGAAAGACCATGCTCACAATCAAACCACAAGCCTACAAACGCCAATCCTCTACCTAGAAGATTTCTACCCAAGAGCCCTGTTCGGGCTAGCATTCCAGCACAACCAAATACCGCCTGTTGAGACAGCGGCATAATCTGTTTTGTAAACAGTTTTGTGATGGCGGGCTTCGTGGCGATGGAATGTTGAATGTGAATCATGTCTCTTCTTTAGATGATAAAGTTGCGCGCTTCTACAGTCTCGACCGGACTGCTTTTTCCTTATGCACATGTCCATGCTACATGTGTAGTATAGAAATGTCCATGTTTTTTCTAAATTAATGATTTAGCCTTTGCTCCATGCGTACCAAAGCTCATCCCTCCACTACCGAAATGCAGGTTACGAGTATTCGACTAGAGCGATCGCTCATTACCAAACTCAAAGAACGTGCAGGTAACAGCGGCTATCAGTCGCTCATGCGCGATATCCTATGGGACTACGTCAACTCGGGTAGCAATTCCAAACAGATCAATCAAACTGACATCCGAAGTGTGATGGCCGCAGAGGCCAGACAAACAGAAAAATGCGCCCTGACTGGACGCGCCATCGAACCCTACGAAGAGATGTGGCTGGCCATGACCACTCAAGGCGAGCTAGTTCCCCTTAGCGTCGATAGCCTAGAAGAAGAATAATATGAAATCCAGCTATAGAGGCGTGATATAGAAGTAGCAGAGGCTAAATCAGGCGGCTCTACGCGCCTGCCGATAAACTACACAGCAGCAGTGCTTCGGTCCATTCAACGACTGCGCCATAGGTATCACCGGTCTGTCCACCTAGCCGTTTGTAGAAATAGTGGCTAGTAAGTCCTGAAAGTATTAGCCCGGCTACTATCGTTTTAAGACTCAATCGTGTAGGTATCCACTCTGTCGATGCTAGTCCCAGGCTGAATAATATGATCAGAAGCAAGTTGGGTAAGGCATATCGAGAGGTGGGTAAGGCATGTTTGTGAAAAGCGCCTTTGCCTTCTTTTTTAAGGTAGGGGTAAGTGGCGATCGCCCACTGCTGGGCCCACCGACCCCAAACCGATACCGCAATCAATACGACAGCTCGATGCTGAGCGATCGCGGCTAACGCCAGGACTTTGAGCAGGATGAGAGCGATCGCAGCCATCCCCCCAAACGCACCCATCCGACTATCTGACATGACTGCTAGCCGCCGACTTTGATCGGGGACAGCCAAGCCGTCAGCGGTATCCATCACGCCGTCTAGATGCAGCCCGCCTGTTAAGGCGATACCTAGAACAATGGTCAGGGCGCTAGAGACCGCGATCGGAAAGTGTAGGATCGCCAGCACCCAGTCCATGCCAGCCAGAAGGCCACCGATGACTACCCCTACCCAGGGCACCCAAAAAGCAATCCACCGAAACTCTAGCGGCCAGCGCTGCGGAATCGGTAGACAGGTATAGAACATTAGCGCCGCATGCCAGCCTGACAATAATTTGCCTAAGCGCCAGCAAACGCGACTCCAGCTTTGCCTAAGCTTCGCCAGTGATCGATAGCTCACTGATCCAAACCCGAGGACAGATGCCGCCTGGGGTAGTTTCGGCTTCAGGTTCGATATGCTCGATGCTTTTTAGCACCTGACGAAAGTCGCCCGCAACCGTCGCCGATTCAACGCTGATGCGCTTGCCGTCTTTAATTAACCAGCCGTCGAACGGCAAGGAAAAAGAACCTTGCAGCGCATTAACGCCCGCATGTAGCGCCTGCAAATCATCAATCAAAACCACACCATCTGCTTTATCTAGCTGATAGGCATCGTCTGCGGACTCACCCGGCAGCACCTCTATATAGTTGAGGCCGATGCTCACCTTGGCACCGATGCTGGCGTGGCCCGTTGGCTCTGCGTTCATTCGCTTGGCGGTGCCAGCGCTGTGGATAAAGTTCTTGAGAACACCTTTTTCGATCAGCGCTAGGCGGCGAGTGGGTGTGCCTTCACCGTCAAAGGTTTCAGCCGAGACGTTTTCTAGATGTAGCTCATCGTCGTAGACAGACAGCAACGGGCTAGCAACCTGAGTGCCAATTGACTCGGCAGTAGACAGCGAGCGATTGTCTAAGATGTTTTGAGCGTTGTACATATTCGAGAACGCGCCCAGCAGACTTAGGAAAGCCTCTGCTGAGAAAACAACTGGGTATTTGCCAGAGGCTATTTTCTCGTAGTCTAGATGGCTGATTGTTTTTTCAGCCGCTTCTTTTACACAGTCACTCACCTCTAGCTGAGCCAGACCATTCTTGACTCGCATTGCCCCAGCCGCCCGAGGTTTGCGGCCTTCTTGCTCCGTCTTTCCATAGAGATAAACAGAGGCATAGGTGCGTTCTTCACTGCGCTGTGCGCCTTCGCTGTTGAGATAGAACCGCTCGATCTCTCTTTGAGCAATGCCGTTATAGGGAACAGAGGCAATAGCCTCATGCGAGTCCAACACCCCTTTCTCTGCGTCTACTAGGGTCTCGATCAGCTCAGGCACAGGAGCGGGCTCAGACTTAGTAAAGTCAACCTCAGCCGTCAGTTCTTTTGCCTGCGGGCTAAAATCAGGCGCGTTTTCTTTGACGCCAAAAGAGCTAGCTTCATAAGCGGTCTTTAGCGCCATCTCTAGGCCGGTTTCGTCAACGTCGGTCGTTGAAGTGACACCAATTTGATTTTGATCGTTCCATACGCGAACGATCACACTAGAGCGGTTAGACGCTTTAACCTGCTTGGGTTTGCCTTTGTCTACTTGGACGCTAGTTTCATCTACAGAAGAGCCATAGATATCGTATTTAGCAATGTTGAGCTTTTGCGCGATCGCCTCAGCCTGCTGTGAAATTGTTTGAACCTTTGCCATCTCTATCGTCCACCCACTGTAATATCATCCACTCTGATGTGAGGCTGACCAACCGTCACATACACGCTGCCGCTCACCGATCCACAAAAGCCCGGTGCCAGACTAATATCATCCGAGCACATCGAAATCTTGTTCATGATGCCAGTGGCCTCGCCAATTAGCGTTGCCCCCTTCAGCGGCTTAGTAATCTTGCCATCTTCAATTAAATAGGCTTCATCTACCGCGAAGTTGAACTGTCCGGTGGGGCCAACGCTGCCGCCGCCCATCTTTTTGCAATAGATGCCTTTGTCGACCGAGGCAAACAGCTCTTCTACGGTGTGCTCACCCGGTGCGATGTAGGTATTACGCATGCGAGAAGCCGCCGCGTGGGTATATCCCTGCCGCCGCCCGCTACCCGTACGCGGATGTCCGGTTCGCATTTCACCTGCCCGGTCGGAGATAAAGTTCTTCAAAATGCCATTTTCGATTAGCAGCGTTCGCTGAACCGGCATGCCTTCATCGTCCATATCGATCGTGCCGAACGCTTCGGTAGACAGTCCTTCATCCCAAGCTGTCAGACTTTCGTGAGCCACTTTTTGGCCTTTTTTATTCATGAAAGGCGTGGTCTCTTTTTCGATCTGAGTGGTTTCTAATAGATGGCCACAGGCTTCGTGAAAGATCACGCCGCCAAAGTGATTGGCCATAATGATTGGATAGTTGCCAGACTCTACATAGTCGGCATAGAGCATGTTGCTAGCGGCTTCGGCGACTTTCTCGGCAGTCTCGCTATAGTCCCAAGCGGTAAGGAAACTAGGGTCGCCCGTGTTACCCAATCGCTCACCAATCGAAGAACGATGCTCACCGTCCGCGCAGAGTAGATTAAAGCCCACTGATTGGGTCAAACGGATATCGCGAGCAAAGGTGCCATCACTAGAGGCCACCAACACTTCTTGGCAGTCGCGGAAGTAAGCGGCGCGGCGAGCCTGCACGTGATCCGCTTTCTCAGCTAGCGCGGCGTTGGCTTCTAGCAGCACCTCGCCCATTGTCTGCATGGATGGGCAGCTAGCGAGCCAGTTATCCTTACCCCGGCCCAGACCGTAATCACGCAATGGCTCTAGATTTATCTCTGGCACGCTAGCCGTTGAATCCGGCATCTCTAGACCCATAATGGCCAGCCCTTTTTCCAAAGCCGCCTTCAAGCCTTCAAAAGACAGATCGTTCGTGCTGACGTAGCAGTCAGAGCTGCCTTTGAATACGCGAACGCCTGCACCTGAAACCAGACTAGGTGAAATGCTAGTGATGGCATCGTCTTCTGCGAGGCAGCTAATATAGTTCTTGCGCTCTAGGAAGAACTCTACGAAGTCGGCTCCCACCGCGCGGCCTAGCCCTAGCAAGGTAGATAGAGGTGCTTTCCAAGTTTTGTCAAATTTGTCTGGGGTGGCGTTGTAGCTGAGCGAAAGAATCTGCTCTAAGCGCAAAGGCTGTTCAAAAATAGCGGCTGTCATCCCGTAGCAAGTCCTGTTGATGTCTTTGCCTTTCAGTCTATCAAATCCACTAGAAGATGGATTTGAATTAAACGTGCGTTCCTAACTATCTCCAGTAATCGGTTTAACCTTTGCCCGGTGAAGCAGCTTGCCATGATGAATAATGCCTGTGTGCGTAACCCGAACGCAATCTCCCGGCTTGGCACTACCAGCTACGAGCTGATGATAGGTCGGATCGTATTCAACTTGGCAATCGACTGTGGCAATTGGCTCTACACCCCATTCGGCCATCAACTGCTCGACGGGACGGACAAATGGCAGGATTTTTGTAGCTGGAAGATCGGGGCGATCCTGGGCGCGTTTGACGATAGTAGGCCACTGAATTAGCCAGCTTTCTAGCGTTTGCAGTGCAGTCTCTTGTAGCGTATCGGCTGCAGTGGTTTCTAGATTGCTCTTATGATGATTTTCCTGATGCTCTCTTGAGTACTTTTGCAACTGGCCTGATTCAAAATGAGCACATAGATCGGTGAAGTCGATCTTCAAAGCGGCTGAAATCTGCATGAGACTAGCTAAACGCATTTTCTGAATATGGCCGTTTTTTAGCTGCTGAATTTGCCAGCGCGAAACCCCTGCCCGCTCGGCCAGCAGACGGTAGCTAGTGATGCCAGCGGCCTGCATCAGCTCTCTTAAGATTTGGGAGATTTGGGTCGAATCAGATGGCATGATAGGAGGTGACGCCTAGCGACACTGAGGTTCGCAAAGATTAGAAGTTGGTACAGGCAGGGGGCGACTATATTAAGCAGATGGGCAAAAGAACTATAAACAAAAGAACTATACAAAGACAAAATTTGATGAGTTCGTTGTTCCTAGCGCAACTTTAAAGAGTTCTGGGTTGAATAATAGACAAGTAAGATCACAAAAACAGATCGCCAAGACTAGAGCAATCGCAAAAACTAGAGCGCAGACCTTGAGTTGATATGGAAGTTGCTATGAATCGTTGGACCTATCGTTTGGGGATAGGACTGAGCGTCGGAACCTTGAGTTTGATGATGGCGGCTGCAGAGGTGATCGCACCTCAGCCCGCACTATCTCAGTCGACATCCCAATCGGCAACCCCAGCAGCGAACGCACCTATCAACCAGACAGCGACCCAAAATCCCGAAATTAAAGTGGGCATCGTTCAGCGCTTTGGTGAAAATGAAACTGACAAACTAACGCTAGCGCCACTTGCAGGCGATCGGCTCACCGTCAGCTTTGAAACAGGCGGCGAGCCTCAGGCGATCACCACCGAGCGGCTAGTCATCGAAACTGCAATGCAGCCTTTACCTGCGCCTGTGATTCAAGAGTGGGTAGTGCTAAGTACTCATCGCAGCTTTGAAAGCGCCGAAGCTAGCGCCGAGCGCTGGCAAGCTGCCGGTATCAACGCCGAGATTGCCCAGCCCGACGCCTGGCAGGTCTGGGCCAAAAGATCCGACTACAGCTCGCCGCTATTGCGCCGACTGCTGCTTGAGAATTTGCACACGTCTGGATATACCACCGCCTTTATTGATAGCCAGGTCGTCACAGAGGTGCCCAAAGCGGCCTTTATCGCAGACGGCTTTAGATATGCCAGGGACGAGTTTTCGATTACCAGCGCCAATCGTCGCATCCAGCTAGGCGAAGGAGAGACAAATCGACTGCGCGATCTGTTCGCGGGCGATATGAAGATTCAGCCTAATTCGTATGGAAACTACACGCTAGTCAATCAGGTGCCTATAGAGTCATATCTGCGCGGCGTGGTTCCTCATGAAATTGGCCCTAGTGCCCCGAAGAATTCGATCGAAGCTCAGGCCGTACTGGCAAGAACCTACGCGCTGCGAAATTTGCGTCGGTTTGCAATTGATGACTATGAGATTTGCGCCGATACGCAGTGTCAGGTGTACTTTGGCCTAGCGCAAACTAGTCCGAAAAGCGATCAGGCGATCGCAGCCACCGCTGGCCAAGTCCTGACCTATAACAATGAACTGGTTGATGCCCTCTATTCTTCAACCACGGGCGGTGTGACGGCCAGATTTACCGACGTATGGAATGGAGAGGATCGCCCTTATCTAACCCCCGTGATCGACTCATTGCAGCCAAAATGGGATCTAGAACAGCGTCCTCTATCCGATGAAGCAAACTTTCGCGCCTTCATTTCCCTGAGAGGGGGCTTTAATGAAGACGGCTGGGAAGCTTTTCGATGGGATCGCAAAGCCTCTGTCGAAGTCCTGAGTGAAACCCTCAAAGAGTACCTGTCGAATAGACAGCATCCTATCGCCAATTTCAACCAGCTCATCGATCTGACGGTCGTAGAACGCGCACCTTCTGGCCGGGTACAAAAGCTGACAGTAGAAACAGATATAGGCTCTTTTGATCTGATCAAAGATGAAGCAGTCAAGGCGCTCGTTCCCCCTCGGAGTCTGTTGTTTTATGTAGAGCCAGTTATGGAAATGCCGAAAGCTGAAACGCCTTCGCCAGAGGCTGGTAGCTCGACGACCTCAGACTCGACTGTTTTGGATGCAGCGATTACAGAAGCAAGCGAGCTAGAAGGTGTCCCCGCCGAGAGTGAACCAGTTGCGATCGCTCAAGATAATTCCAAGCAGGCTAATACTGAATTCCCCAGTGAAGAACCTTCTGAGCAGATGCCAGTTCTAACTGGATTCCGATTCGTTGGCGGCGGTTTTGGGCACGGCGTTGGTATGAGTCAGACAGGCTCATACCATCTGGGAGAGAAAGGGTATTCTTATCAGCAAATCTTGCAATTCTATTATCCTGGAACCCAGCTACAGCCGATCAGCTCGTCGATCACATTCTATAGTGACGATTAGAAGTAGTGCCGGCTAGAAGACTGTGAGTAGCACCGATTTAAGATCAAGAGACTTAGTCCGTACAGACCAATCGCTATTTCGTCCGCACAAAATATTTATTGGCAAAATGTAGATGAATATACAGAAATAGAGGATGTATCCTCGTATTATTCCAATTGAGTAGCAAACTCATCTCAGGAATTGTCAAGATGTTATTGGCCTCTCTACAGCTATCATTTTTGGGTTTAGGCCATGTACCCTCTCGGCTACACATCAAAGAGGGGCGGCTACACAAGCATTTACTCAAGTGGAACGGTGTGGGTTCTCCTCACAGCGTGAGTTAGCCCTTTCAAGGTAAATTTCTCAGGTTTGTTCTCCTAAGTTGATTCCTTAGAGAATTGACTTTGTGAGAGAGTAACCTTACGGAAAATTAGCGCTTAAATACGTACTCCTTCCTTGATCAGGTTGGCAGGTCAGGTTGGCAAACAGAAAAATAACAACACAGCCGCGCGAACACGTAGCGATATAGCTCTGTGCGTCTGCACACTCAAGTCGGGTTCTGCGCTTATGTAGAGTTGCAGTTGCTCGCTTTGCTGCGTACAGGAATTCGCCTGTTTTGTTGTATTCCAGCCAGATAACAAACGCTATAGACACACCTTAGTTTCTGGAAATAGACCTATGTATCTTCCATTTGTGAAGTCCAAGGGGCATCCGGTGATGGGGTTGCAGCCGCTGAAGCTGAAAGATTGGATCGAGATCGACGAGAATTTTGTCTCTCAGCTAGGATATAAAGCGTGGCTGCTAGCCCACCGCTATGAAGATGTATTTGTCTCTTGCCCCGAGACTCAGCCTGCTCAGCAAGAATGTTTGGATTTGCTGACAACGCATCTGATACAACACTTTCCTCATGTCTATCAGCCGATTGGCAATGGCCAGGTAGAGAATGAGCAGATAGAGAATGAGCAGATAGAGGGTGAGCAAATAGAGAGGAAGGCGATCGCGCCATCAGCTCTGATCAACCTCAGAACAAAGCAAACCTGGCGCTGTTCAGACTTTTCGCGATCGCCGCTAGATTTAGCAGCTAGGCTAGTACAAGAGGATCTGTGCATAATGCTGCCCGCAGAGGCCAGCTATCGACTGGCGGCAGCTTCTGTCTGCTTTCCGCTGCGGTGGAACCTCAAAGAAAAGCTGTCTCAACCCATCGCGCAAATCCATCAGCAAGTTCCTAGCTACGCTGACAGGCTAGCTCGCCCAGTCAATCACGTATTCGCTCGTTTAAAGGAAGACTATCCTAGTCTTCGATTTAACTGGAGTATTGTAGATTCAACAGAGCTACATCTCACACAAAATAAGCATGTCACTGGCTTTGATCCAGGAATTACGGCCCGGAATATCGAAGAAAAACTATGGCTACGGGTGGAACGACAAACGCTACGCCGTTTGCCAATAAGTAAGGGCATTTTGTTTACTATTCGAACTTATGTCTACCCTCTTGGCCAAGTTGTGAAAGATTCCAAGCTAGCTGTGCAGCTAGCCGATGCGATTCGCTCACTCCATCCCGATATGCAAAAGTACAAAAATTTATTGCCTTTTAGGCAAGCGCTTTTAACGTATTTGGATAGTCGCGCCGTGTCTCATTCATGCGTGTAGTCTCTTGCACACTGTCTTCATATGCTGTTGTATTCATCTGTTTAGGAGGTTGGTATGCCGTTTGATTTGTCGAATCGAACCATTTTAATCACAGGCGCTAGCAGCGGTATTGGCGCAGCTTGCGCTAGGCAGCTAGGCACTTGTGGGGCTAGGCTAATTCTATCGGCTCGGCGAAAGGAGAAACTTCAGTCGCTATCTAATGAACTAGAACAATCCTACAAAACTGAGACTTTGCTGCTGCCTTTGGACGTACAAAGCGCAGACGATGTGGCTGCCTCAGTTGAGGGACTGCCAGCATCATGGCAAGAAATCGACGTGCTGATTAACAATGCGGGTCTAAGCCGGGGCTTGGATCCGCAGCAGAATGGCGTACTGCAGGACTGGGAAGAAATGATTGATACCAACGTCAAAGGTCTGTTGTATATGACTCGGGCGGTAGTCCCTGGGATGGTAGAACGACAAGCGGGCCATGTAGTGAATATCGGCTCAATTGCCGCTAGGTACACCTATCCTGGTGGCAGCGTTTACTGTGCAACGAAATCGGCAGTGAAAGTGCTGTCTGAAGGGTTGAAGATAGATTTACTAGGTACGCCGATTCGAGTAACGAATATAGAACCAGGATTGGTAGAAACAGAATTTAGCGATGTGCGATTTAGAGGCGATACCGATAGGGCCGAGAGCGTATATCGCGGGATGACAGCGCTAACGCCTGACGATATCGCTGATTCTATTCTGTTTTCGATTACGCGCCCGGCGCATGTGAATATCAGCGAGCTATATGTTATTCCAACGGATCAATCTTCTGGAACATTGATCGATCGTCGCGCTGGACCGTAGGTCTGAGACACATAAAGGTAGTCCGAGATACATAAAGTTTGTGTTGGAGCCGTTACTATTTTTGCAAATATCAACTGTGTATTTGTATAGACTTCAATCGAAATGCAAGAGATTTTGAGAACAATTTAGTCAGTCTTGATTAGAGACTTTTTCCAATGGTTGTAGATTTTAGTGCGAAGGCAACAGAATTAGCTAAAGAGTCGGAGAAAGTAGCTGCCGAAAGCGCCAGTTCTGAAAATGCCAGTTCTGAAAATGCCAGTTTAAAGAAAGCAAACTTGAATACAGAAACGCTCGAAAGGATGGATTCTGGGTCGCTTTGGCATGCACTTGTACAGCACAAACCGTTTGAGCAAAAGCCTCCTAAGTGTATAAAAAGTGGAGCCGGCTGCTACGTCACTGATAGCAGCGGTGACGAATATTTCGACGGAGTTTCTGGTCTGTGGTGTGTGAATGTAGGCTATGGGCGTCAAGAGCTAGCAGATGTCGCTTACGCGCAAATGTTGAACCTGTCTTATTCGCCGCTGACGATGAGCCACGAGCCGGGTATCCGCCTAGCTCACAAGCTGCTAGCGCTGCTCGGCTATGAAGGCAAAGTGTTCTTTTCAACTAGCGGCTCTGAAGCCAACGAAACTGCCTTTAAGGTCGCTAGGCAGTATCATGCTCAAACGGCTCCGGCAGGCGCAGGCCCAAGATACAAGTTTATCTCTCGCTATCGAGGGTATCATGGCCATTCCATGGGAGCGCTAAGTGCCACCGCGCAGGCCGAGCGGAAGCTGAAGTATGAGCCGCTGGTGCCAGGATTTATGCATGTAAATCCGCCGTATTACTATCGGTTTGGAGAGGGGCTCTCAGAAGAAGCCTATACGGCTAGACTGTTGCAAGAGCTGGAAATGACGATTCGATATGAAGGCGCAGAGTCAATCGCAGCAGTCATCGTAGAGCCGATTATTTCAGGCGGCGGGGTGATCGTGCCACCGGATGGATACCTGCGTGGAGTAAGAGAGATCTGCGATCGCACAGGCATTCTCTTGATCTATGACGAGGTCGTCAATGGCTTTGGTCGCACAGGTCGGATGTTTGGCCATCAGCACTGGGACGTAGAACCCGACATTATTACCTTTGCAAAGGGGCTCACAAGTGGCTATATGCCGCTAGCGGCGACGGTCGTAAAGCAGCATATCTTTGAAGCCTTCTTAGATGAGCCGCAGCCAGGACAAAAGAGCGATCGCCACTTTCGCCACATCAGCACCTACGGAGGTACGCCAGTTTGTACAGCAGTAGGGCTACGCAATGTTGAAATCATTGAACGCGAAGGATTAGCAGATCAGGCGGCTGAAGTGGGCGACTATCTGCTGACTCGTCTAAAAACGCTATTAGCCCATCCGAACGTGGGTGATGTGCGGGGAAAAGGACTGCTGCTAGGTGTGGAGCTAGTCACTGATAGAGAAAGTAAAACGCCTTTAGAGGATGCCAGTGTGGCGGCGGTCGTAAAAAAATGTCTGGATCAGCGCGTCATGATTGGACGCAACACTAACACCATCCCAGGCTTTACAAATGTTCTAATTATCTGTCCGCCGCTAGTAATCACCCGTTCAGAAGCCGATCATCTAGCCGATGTCATTCACCAGTCTGTCTTTTCGCTATCAAAAAACTGATTCGGGCGCAACTTATCCTGTAGGATATCGCCACTAGCTGGAGCCATTGACTAAATGACTGTTCAAACCGATCGCCCTCCTATTCGTGACCCTAAAGGGAAGCCGAAAGGCAATCTGTCGCGCAAAACATCGTTTCGCCTGTTTAATCGTGCGCTGTCTTTTTTAGCGATCGCAACTGCTCTACTGCTTTGGTTTTTGGTTACCAATCTGGGTCTAGTCGATCCGTTGTTTTTTCCTTCGCCTCAAAGCGTATGGGCCGCTTTTGTCACCATTGTGCAAAACGGCTATAAAGGGCGATCGCTGCTTGCCCACATTGGCTCTAGCATGTGGCGACTGCTGATCGCTTTTACGATGGCGCTGGGGCTAGCGGTGCCATTAGGGCTAGCGAGTGGCTACTTCAAACCTGTCCGGGCAGTGCTCGATCCGTTTATCGAATTTTATCGGCCCTTGCCACCACTGGCCTATTACACGCTGCTAGTCATTTGGCTGGGTATTGAGGATGCTTCTAAAGTTGCGCTGTTGTTTTTGGCTGGATTTGCGCCGCTATATATCGCCATGGTGTCTGGGGTTCAACGGGTGCCACGCGATCGCATCAACGCCGCCCTTTCTCTAGGCTCTTCTCAGTGGCAGGTATTCACCCAAATCGTGTTTCCCTCCTGTCTGCCTGAGCTGTTTATTGGGCTGCGTACGGCTCTAGGCTTTATGTACACCACTTTAGTCGCAGCAGAGATGGTCGCGGCAGTCTCCGGCATTGGTTGGATGGTATTAGACGCCAGCAAATTCTTACGCAGCGACATCATCTTTGTTGGCATCTTAATTATGGGCGTCATTGCAATCATTCTTGACTTGGGCCTGCGCTGGCTCCAGGCTCGCTATCTGCCTTGGGTCGGTAAAGAATAGATCTTCTGTTTTTGATTCAGCGCATTACGAACGATATGTAGAAATTCAAATACGGAGAAGAGCAACAAAAGAAAAAGTCAAAGGTACGGTTCGAGGTAGACTTGCCTAGGATGAGACGATTTCGAGACAATCTTAAAACTACACCTGAAATTACAACAACGTGAGGCCACGCAGCTAGATATGTACACGCTTAGACGATATTCTCGAAGACGGATCAACATTCTCCTAGGACTGCTCAGCTTAATTCTGGTAGTGACGTTAGCTGCCTGTAGCAACGAACCAGCCGCTACGACTACCGAAGCGACTGAAGGCGCTATGCCCAGCGAGTTTCGCATTGGGTATCAGGTTGTCCCTAATGCCGAACTTTTGACTAAGAACCAAGGATTTGCTGAGGCAAAATTCCCCGATGTGGACATTCAGTGGCTGCCCTTCGATTCTGGTCGAGATGTTAATACAGCAATGGTTTCTGGCGGAATCGACGTTGGTCTAGCAGGGTCTGTTCCGGTCTCAACCGGTATCGCTCAAGACTTACCCTACCAAGTTTATTTCATCCACGATATTATTGGCGATAACGAGGCGCTTGCCGTTACAGAAGCTTCTGGTATCCAATCAATGGCCGATGTGCCTGGTAAAAAGATCGGCGTTCCCTTTGGCTCAACTACTCACTTTAGTCTGCTCTCCGCTCTAGAAAGTGAAGGGATTGACCCGGCAGATGTGCAAATTCTAGACATGCAGCCCCAAGACATGCTAGCAGCGTGGCAGCGTGGCGATATCGATGGTGGCTTTGTCTGGCATCCAACGCTTTCTAAAATGCTAGATGCGGGCGGCAGCGTTTTAGTGACAGCCAAAGAACTGTCGGAGAAAGGAATCATCACTGCCGATTTGGGTATCGTCAATAAAGAGTTTGCTGACACTTATCCTGACTTTCTAGCGGGCTATGTCGACGCCTTAGACGAAGCAGTTCAGTTCTATCGAAACGAGCCTGAAGCCGCCGCTGCAGCAATGTCTGAAGAGATTGGACTCTCGCCTGAAGAGAGTCTTGAAGTGATGAACGAGCTAGTTTGGGTAAGCGCCGATGAGCAAGCTTCTGAAAAATATCTAGGAACGCCAGAGGAGGCCGGTGCAATGAGTCAGGTGCTAAAAGATTCGGCTGAGTTTATGGTGAAGCAAGAAGCCATTCCTTCAGCGCCAGATCTAGAAGCCTACCGCGCTGCCCTGTTCAACCAGGCGGTTGCTCAGTAGATTCTGTTTCTACAGAGGCTTAGTTACACTGGGTCTCTATAGGTGTTTTAGCCAGGCATTGAGATCTTTACTCTATTTTCTTTTTCATATTTAGTCGCTCAAAAAGTTCATTAAATTCTTTATCGTTCAGGTTCTTTTATGACTCGCCCTCCCGTGATTAACGTGTCTGAAACGAGGGCATCTCAAACTTCCGCCGAAGATGTCTTGATCGATTTAACCGATATTGAGCTAGCTTATGATGTTACTGGACGAGCGCCTTTCTTAGCACTGCAAGATATCAACCTCACGCTCAACACAGGTGATTTTGTGTGTGCGATTGGCCCTTCCGGCTGTGGGAAAACGTCTCTTTTGCGAGTGCTAGCTGGCTACGAAACGCCGACCTATGGCAGCGTGAGCGTAGACGGTAGACCTCATACAAAACCAGATGCCGAAGTGGGCGTGGTCTTCCAACAGCCTAATCTGTTTCCCTGGATGACAATCGAAAAGAATGTAGACTTTGGCCCTCGGATGAAAGGGGTGGACGCGCATCAGCGGCGGCAGCGGGTGAGTCGCTTTCTAGAGATGGTTTCTTTGATTGAAGCGGCAAAGAAGCTGCCACATCAGCTATCGGGCGGCATGAAGCAACGCGCTGCGATCGCCCGAGCATTAGCCGCCGATCCTAAAGTGATCTTGATGGATGAACCCTTTGGCGCACTTGATGCCTTTACTAGGGAATCGATGCAGATGAGCCTACACAACATTTGGAAAAAGACTAACAAAACAATCTTCTTTATCACGCACGATGTTGAAGAAGCTTTACTGCTATCTACCCGAGTAATTTTGATGTATGCTAATCCCGGTCGGATTGTAGAAAATATCAAAAATCCATTTTCAAAAAAACTAGCAGAAACTTCGCCTACAGAGCTGCGCGTGTCGAAAGACTTTATCGAAATGAGAGAGTATCTCGTCCGACGGATCAAAGAATCTGGCGAGTATTAAGCCAGACGTAACTAAGCAGAGTTTCTACGACTGTAGCCCCAGAACAAACAGCCGAATTCCGACAAAGATAAGAATCACCAGGACAATTCTCCTAAACAACAGAGGATCAAAGAACCTCGATAGGATGATGCCTGAAGATAATCCAATGACCATGCTAGGTATCGCAATCAGATACTGTTGAAAAACAGTCTCAGTCAAACGATTTTGAACAATATGGCCGGTGACGACTAAAACGGCATTTCCCCAGAAAAAGACGCTAAGGGTGCTCTTAAATTTTTCTTGGCTCCACTGCTGGCTGCTGCCATAGAGGATAATAGGTGGTCCGGGGATGTTGTAGCTGCTGCCCAAAGCGCCGCATAGAAATCCGGTGCCGTACATCCACCGCCGCGATCGCAATACAGGCATCACCGGATCAAACAAAGCATAGACAGCATAGGCTGCAATCATTAACCCTAGTGCCAACAGCATCCAGTTGCCCGATAGGAAACGCAGCATCACAAAGCCTAGAGGAATACCCAGAAGAGAGCCGAGCCAGAGCTTGCCCACCAGTCCCCAGTCGAAAGAGCGTCGATAGTAGAGACACAGCAGGGTATCGATCGTCAGGCCCAAGATAGCCACCAGCGGCGCAGCTACGTAAATACTAGTCAGCCCAGATAGCACAGGCATAATGATCAGCGCTGCGCCAAAGCCAGAAACACCCCGAATAAAGGAAGCAGCACCTACCGTCAAAATGATAATGGCTTCTAGGGGCATGGTGGCTCCGATTGAAGAGAATTAGGGATCTGTTTTAACAGTCAGAACCTGCGGCGGCGTAGAATCAGCAGGATAGATCAGCGACACATCGACAGTACGCGATGTCATTGGCGGCAGCGTCAGCGTGGCCAGCGGCGTTCCCTGCTGACCGCGTTTCATCACTAGGTGGATATTGCGAATGGTGGGTAGGCCGCGATCGCTCTGATAGCGAACCTGTACAGGCCCCCTAAAAAAAGTCTGAACGGGCAAAGGCTCAAAAAAGCGAAGTCCATCTTCACTAAGCGTATCTTCTTTGATGGCGGTTTCAAGTGCAACAGTAACCGTCTGAGTTTGATCTGTTGGATTTTGCAAGGGCAGCGTCAGGCTGTAGCGGACGCCATAGTTCCCGTGACTTTCATAGGCGGTGTCTGGATAGCGCACCAGCATTTCGGCGCTTTGATTTTGATCAGTGCCCATTCTGCCAGCATAGAGCAGGCTAATACCATAGGAAAAAGATTCCCCGGCTGAGGGAATCGTCAGCTGATCGCTGGTGAGATCGTCTGTGAGGGTTGCTTGCCATTCAGAGCCCTGCGAGACGCCTGCCACTCGGCCATAGATTAACCGCTCGCCTTCTGCTAAGGGCAAAGGCGCAGGGGCAAGATCGCGCGGCCCGGCTAATCCACTTTCTTGTAACAGCGATTCCCAAGACGCCAGCGTGGGTGCGCTTTCAATTATGTTCCCATCCGCGCCCGCTTCTGTGAGGGCAAACTGCGCCATACTGGCTACATAAACCGGCCCGTCGCTTTCTAAGTAGGCCAGCGTTGAACGGCCATTGATCGGGGGCTCTAGCTCTCGAATCGGAATCGGCTGATTCATTAGCATCCGACTCTCACCCGGCGGAATCACCATCGCTGTCGGAAAGATATCCTGCTGCAGGCGATCTTGGAGCATATCCCCAGCAACTCGGCTACCTGGCCCGGCATAGACCGGATCTAAAGGACTAAATGGCACGAAGTCCGGTATCTGAATAAAGGGTGCATCCGGTTGGCTAAGGTAGCTCGCCCCTGAATTGACTCGCACGTTGACCGGTACCGTGCCAGGGTTGTTCACAAGTATGCCGATGTATAAACTATCTAGCAGCTCAGGATTCTCTTCGTCGTAGTCTAGTGCCTTGTAAACGTGATGAGCAAAGACATCGAACCGCCCACTGAACGGAAAGTCGAGATGGGCTTCTGGAACAGCCATACCCGCAGGCGGAAAAGTGGACAGTAGAATGCCAGGATCTTCAACTAGCTCTGGACTGTTGCTATTAAAAACAGGAACATTATCTATTGCTCCAGGCAGCGGCCTGACGGACTGTTCTACGACAAATTCTGTGGGAGCTGGCGGCGATTGGGCAACTAGCTGGGAGGGAGGGGGGCTAGTCAATCGGGCGTTAGTCAGATGAGAATCAATCAATTGAGCGTTGGCAAACGTTTGAGCAAACGTCAGCGCTGTAAACCAGGCAAGCATAGATAAGTCCGTCGTCGTAGGTTGAAGAGTATTTTGCCTGAAGAAGGGACGCGATCGCTATTTTCGCAATACCACTTTGCAGTTTGACCTTCATGGCCTAGACAGCATACACTTCAACTCCTGCAGCTCATATTAGCTAGGACTCTAGAAGATTTTTCTTCCTTCAGTAGTAGAATAACCTTTAGCTGCTGGTAAAAGTAAAGAAAACTGTACAGAGCAATGAAAATCCTCCACGGTACTTGGATTCCAGATGCTAATCCGGCCTTCGTACAAGGAGGTGCCTTTTATCTGTGGATAGAAGCTGGGGGAATAGAAGCTGATGCTGACTGTCAGTATCTCTCCCAAAAAGCAATCGCGCAGGTCTTGGTAGAAGAATTGGGGTTCCCCTCACCTCAAAATTATGACATCAGCAAAAACATTAGTCCGAATACTTTTACGCTACCGACCGCGAATGGTCGGCCTCTGCCTTCTTTAGAACTTGCTCGCTACTTAGAGCTAGAAATACCTAGTTCGTTTGAGTGGCAAACCTGGGAGATAGATTGCTACCGGATCGAACGCTATTTCAAAGGTAGTCAAATCTATCCAGGTATTAGCGCTTTGATCCCGCAGCTCAAAGAGCTGCACTTCATCGCCCACTATCAGCTAGCAGACGTGCAGCTGGGTTCCGATCTGTTGTTTTGGCTTCACTATACCCAAGCATTCAAACAGGTGATTCTAAAAGATCACTATATTCCCTCACTGCGCTATCGGAATCAGCCTATTCGCCAGGCAGGTAGTCAACGAAAGGCAGCTCGCAAGAATCGTAAGGAATCCAGTCAGACGTTCGAGACCTATCCTCATTGGGAGATTGTCAGTGAAACCTACGAAGAGACCCTACAGCGATATATGGACTATATGCCGATCGCCTGTACGTCTGGCTTTGCGGGTTCCAAAGCAGAGCTTAGCGAAGCGCCATACCTATACGATAAAGAAACACTTTTGCGACATTGTTCAGAGTGTTTGCTACACGATATTGTCACTCGCACGCCGCTACCCAAAGCATTTTATAAAAAGATTGAAGGCTCTTTGATCTATAGCTGTCTAAAATCTTCTCACTGGACGACAAACAGCGAACTGACGCTATACAAGCAGTGGCGACCCTGGCGCGATCGCATTGCTCGCACTCAAGATGCAGCGCTGTTCTACCTTTGCTTTCAGCTTCAAGACCCCA
>NZ_JADEXO010000114.1 GCF_015207105.1 cf. Phormidesmis sp. LEGE 11477 | reverse complement strand
CCTATATCTAGAATGGATGGAAAACTTGGTCTCACAGGCTGACGCTATCACTGTCAGCACTCGATTTCTACAGCAGCGCTTCGGGGGACACTACCTCCCCAATAGTAAAGACACCCAGGTCTTCGACCCGCAGCAGTTCGATCCAGCGCTTAGCCGCCAGAAATATGGCTTGGCCGACTATCGGGTGCTGATGTTTCCGGGTACTGCCCGGCCACATAAAGGCCTAGAAGACGTTCTAATCGCTTTGGAAGAACTCGACTGGCCCGATCTGCGGCTAGTAATCGTCGGGGGACGAAAACCCGATGACTACGAAGATAATCTGCTCAAGCGCTGGGGTAGATGGCTAATCAAGCTGCCCCGCTTTCCTATGAACGACATGGCCGAAGTCGTTTCAGCCGCTCACGTCGTCGTCGTTCCACAGCGAGACTATGCCACTGCCAAAGCTCAGTTCCCGCTAAAACTCACCGATGCAATGGCAATGGCAAAGCCGATTCTATCGACGACCGTAGGCGATATTCCAGAGATTCTAGACGGCTGCGCTTATCTAGTCGAACCAGAATCGCCTCAGCAAATCGCCGAACAGCTTTTACTAATTTTCAAAGATTTAGAGCTTGCCCATCAAAAAGGGTTGAAAGCCAGGGAAAGATGTGTAAAGAACTACAGCCTTGCTGCGATGTCTAGACAACTGCAAACTCTCTTATCTGATCATATGCGGCCAGACCGCTAGCCCTCTAGAGGGTACTTGCAAAGAGACTCTTTACTGTCTGAGCAGAGGCACTTTTAGCAATGATTGCTTTAGTCACTTTGCTGCCAAACTCTCTAAGCGGTTGGCAGATATTGGGCTTAACAAAGCCTGTCTCACAGAGCGGAGAGCGCTGCCTTAAAAGATCTGTAGACCAGCGCCTTTTTCCTCCTTACACTTTTCCTCGCAATACCAGGGGTTATGCATTCTAGACAGCTTCTTATCAAGTCTTTGCTTCAATACCCTGTGCTAGTAGTACTAACCGTTCTGCTGGGGTTTTCGGGCGCTCTGTTCAACGGTATTGGAACGGTACTGGTCGTTCCAATTTTGCTAGAACTTCTGGGTCAATCCGCTGAATTAGCTACTCAGCTACCTGACATTTTGCAGCGGATGGTCAGGCTTTTTGACGGCGTGCCTGAACGCTATCGCCTGCTGTCTTTGGGATTCACTATTGTTGCTTTGATCGTTCTTAAAAATGCGTCAAACTACGCCAGCTCGCTGACTTCTAACAGCTTGAACCGCAAGCTCGCAGCCAAACTGCGACTAGAGGGTCTGCGGCTATTGCTAGAAGTCGATTTGGCTTACTACACCAAAACAAAAGTCGGCGATCTGATCAATCATCTCAACGTAGAGGTCAGCCGCACAACCATTGCGATTCGGACATTGGCGAGACTGGCGATCGCCAGCATTACTATCCTGGTATTCGTCGGCATCCTACTTTGGACTTCTTGGCAGTTGACCATTATCTCGGTCTTTGCGCTGGGGCTAGTGGCGCTGATCAACCAGTCCATTGTTCGTCAGTCCAAGGTTTTTGGTACGCAGCTTTCGCAGCTTTCGCGTCAGTATTCTGCTCGGATTGTAGAGATCCTCTCCGGGATTCGGCTAGTCAAGTCAACGGCCAACGAAGATACGGAATATAAAGCGATCAGTCAGCTGATCTCAGCGAGGGAGGTATCAGAATATCGCGCTCAGCTTTTGTTTGCTGGCATTGGCCCAATCAACGAAGTCAGCAGCATAGTGGCTTTGATCGCTGTAGCGGTGATCGGTCGAACGTTTATGAGCGATCGCATCGAAGCCTTCTCGTCTATTTTGCTGACCTACCTGCTCGTCCTTTTTAGGATGCTGCCCTCTATTGGCCAGCTCAACGCCGCCCGCAGCCAGTTTGCTAATGCCAGCCCGAGTGTCGAAATTGTCAGCGACTTTTTACGCCGAGACGACAAGCCTTTCATGGCCAGCGGGCATCGTCATTACTCAGCTTTACAAGAGAGCATTCATTTCAAGAACATCACCTTTAGCTATCCGGGCTGCGCCCAGCCTGTAATAAAAGGTATCGATTTATGCTTAGCAAAAGGGACGACGCTGGCGCTAGTTGGAGCTTCTGGCGCTGGTAAATCGACTCTGGCTGATCTGCTACCTCGCTTTTACGATCCCGATGATGGACAGATTTTGATCGACGGTGCTGACCTCAAGGAAATCGAGATTTCTAGCTTTCGCAAACGACTAGGCATTGTTAGCCAAGACACTTTTCTATTCAATGCTTCAGTACAGGAGAACCTAACGTACGGACGTCCTGATGCAACAGAAAAGCTGATCGAAGATGCCTTGCAGCGGGCGAATGCCTATGACTTTGTAATGGAGCTACCTCAAAAACTAGAGACGTTGATTGGCGATCGCGGCGTCTTACTCTCGGGCGGGCAAAGGCAAAGATTAGCCATCGCTAGAGCGCTACTACAAGATCCTGACATTTTGATCCTAGATGAAGCCACTAGCGCCCTTGACACCCTCTCAGAGCGTCTAGTCCAAAAAGCAATTGATGAACTGAGCCGCGATCGCACCACGCTAGTCATCGCCCATCGCCTCTCCACCGTTCAAAACGCCGATCAAATTGCTGTTCTAGACCACGGTAAGGTCGTCGAAACCGGTACCCACACAGAGCTATTACAGCAGGGAAACTACTACGCGCAGCTCTGTGCCATTCAATTTTCTAAACAGATAAAGGGCGGCAAGGACAGTCAGCATCTCTCTAAGCTGGGCCAGACAATCGCAGCGGCGTCTTACGATATGCGCTCTGGGCTCAACGGCATTATCGGAGCACTGAGTCTGCTGGCCGATGACGGCATTCAAGATACCTCTGAGCGAGACGAGTTAGCTACGTTCGCCTACGAAAAAACGCTATCGCTGCTGAAAAATGTAGAGGAGTTAGAGAAGGCAAGAGGGCTGTAAAGACGATGCTCTCAACGGTTTCGAGCGCTATTCGAAGACCTAGAACGAACGCTGTACAAAGACTTAACTAAAGAACTCAACTCGGGAAAAACTATGCGCGGTGTCTATATAGTTGCTAGCGATCGAGTGGCCGATAACGCGATCGCTCTACTCAGCAGCCTACGTCTTCAAGATCCAGATATTCCTGTTTTTCTTATTCCCTTTAGTGAAGACGCCTCAAAAGTCACTCAGCAGCTAGCCGAGCTTTACAATGTACAGCTATTTCCTGACCTAGCCTTAATCGAAGTGCTCACTCAAAAAATCAGCGAAATCTTTCCGCGTGACTTTTTAGCCCTGCCTAACAAGATGCGTAAGCTCGCCGCCTGGTTCGGACCCTTAGATGAGTTTTTATACATCGATACAGACATTCTCTTCTTTTCACCTGTCGCCGATACCCTTGCCTATCTCGATCGGGCTGATTTCATCTGGTGCGACTACCACTACAAGCGGGGACTAGAAGATGTCTTTTCGAATGTTGTCCTTGACCAAAATATCTTTAGCGACCAGGCTCTAAAAGATGTCTTTAATAGCGGCCTTTGGGGATCAAAAAAAAGCGCACTGAGCCTAGAAGCGCTATACCAGGTCTTACGAGAATGCGCGGCTCACAGAGAGTACTTCGATTTTTCAAGCGGGACAACTGATCAGCCGATCATGAACTACCTAGTACTCAAAACGATTCCTAACCGACTGAACATCGCCAAAGCCAACCCTAATGAACCTGGTAGCTGGGGCGGCTCTCCTCACTTTGAACGGCGCGGACACGTCTTGTTCGACGGCGAGCGTCCCCTGCGCTACTTACACTGGGCCGGTACGCCTATGCGAGCAGGCGGCCCCTACCGCGATATTTGGACTTACTATCGCTACCTAAACGATCCCGAAGGAGCAAAACGCCTAAGCGCCTCAGATCCTATCAATTCGTCTACACCGAACGCATTTACGCTTGTCTTACCCAAGCTCCGGCAGCTCAAAAAAACACTCAAGCAGCAGCTAAGAGCCCTAATTCCTAACTAGCTCAACTGCTTGATTGATTTGATCGGCCACCACATCGGGCCATAAACTAGCACCGGACTAATAGCTGTAGGCTGCACGGCTAGGATACTGGTGTAGCCAACTAAAAAGTCGACTGGGTTCATAGGATCTTGGATCGCTGCGTGAGCCGGAGCGATCAACCGCTTTATGAGTGGTAATTCGGTAGTCTGGGACAGTGGTCCTAGCTAGCAGCCATGCCAAAGACCGATACTGCGCCTCAGTATAGCCGCTGTGCTTGCTGTAGTTGTTATTCTGGCCATCCGGCGGTGTTTCTAGAGAAATATGATAGGCAAAATTATTGACGGAGCTAGGAAATTCAGGATTAGTGGCGACAGTCTCCTCGCCTGCGGTTGTCACAAAACTAGAATTCCCGGCCCCAAAAGCTCGCTGCTCTGGCGGAACGATATAGTACACCGTACCGTCTAGGCCAACTAGAGTGTGATAGCTAACTTGATCTTCATCCCTGGGGTTATGCCTAGCGAAGACATTAAGCGCACTAGATGCGGAACCAACCGTTTCATGTAGCACTACGATAAAGTCGTTACTAGCTGGAGCACCAGTGACATCGACCGCAAAGCGCTCTCCATAGTTGCTCGGGTCGGCTAGCTGTAAGACTTCCTTCGGCTGATAGCCGACAGCTGACTTGTTAGTACTAAGTACTGCTTCGCTGCTAGACGGGGTATTGACTGCAGTCGTCCTTGCAGGGACATTGCTGGGGACGTTAGGAGCACTATTTCCTTGAGTGCTGTTTCTCTGAGCGCTATCACTTCCTTGAGCATTGTCTGCTAAAGCACCTGTAGATGGCTGACTTGTGGCACCGTTCAAAAGCTTACTCGCTCGCACACTCTCAATCGTGGTATCTTCCGCCCTAGCAGAGAATCTAGACTGCCCACGAGATTGGCCGCTCATATCCGACGTAGTCCCAAGCGGACCCGTCGATACAACGATAAGAACCGTTAACGCAAAGGCAACAGTGCTAGCAGCCCAAACTAACCAAGAACGACGCATAGGGCAACTCGCCAAGAAATAATAATTAAGAAATATTGTTCCCTATACTAGCGCTCAGGCGGATGCTCAGGAGAATAGACTTATCAATTTTGATTGAAGAGTCTCCCATCAAAGCTATTCAATGAAGACTGTTCGACCTTGAAAGGACTATGTAGCGTTGCGCTGGCGGGCTTGGTACTGTCGGTAATACTGTCGATATATCAGCTCTAGCTGGCCGCTGTATGCTTCGATAGCAGCGCGCTGGCGTCTGTAGAGCCCTAAAAATAAATTGGCAAATAGGAGGGTCGCGATCGCGATGACCAGTCCAGTTGCCGTAGAAATTAGCGCCGTGCCGATACCCGCTGTTACCTCTGTAGTCGACTCTGCACCAGCATCGCCAATGCGTAAAGATGAAAAAGACTTCATCAATCCTAAAATGGTTCCTAACAGGCCCAGTAGCGGTGCCACTCCGATGATCGTGTCGAAAACGGTGCTGAACCGCTTTAGCAAAGGCATTTCGCTTTGAGCCGCGCTTTCAAGCGCTAGCCGAAAATCCTCTGGACTACTCTGATCTAACGTGAGCGCAGCCAGGAATATTCTGGCGATCGGAAATTGAATCTGCTTTCGCAAAGCCGCGATCGCCTCTTGCGGTTGAGTGCTATATAGCTTTAGCACTTGCGCGATGAAACGATCTTGCTGTTGATAAATCTGTAGCCAAAACAGCCCGCGCTCAAAGATCAGGGTCGTCGCCAGTATCGAAAACCCCAGCAAGGGCCACATGACGACGCCCCCCGCTCTGAAGATATTCCATAATTCCACGATGATTGAATCCCCTTCGCTGTACGCGCGCACAGCCAAATCTGCGGGTCCAATCTACAGGTGGAAGACCTCAGCTCGGCTTTTTACATGCCAAGTCTACATGCCAAGGTCTACATGCCAGGGAAATGCTCGATCTCTGCGTAGCCATTAAACAAAAGCTGTTTGCCTTTCACATCTAACTGGTTTACCCGCAAAGACACACCGTCTAGATCAAAACGCTCTAGATCAACCATCTGATTCAAAACGCCTACGAAACCGGGGATCATCGCTTCTGACAGCCATTGAACATCTTCAGGGACATCATCTGGCTCAAATTCCACATCGGTAAAGACGACTCGTCTACGGCGCTCTACTGTGACCTTTGCTGACAGACTAATAGGGAGGTTGTCACGATTAGGCAAATCCGTCTTGGCAACAATCTTGACTCGCTGATGCGGTAGCAGCACCATCTGCACATCTCGAAAAGACACCGGATCGCCGCCAGACAGACTGGTCGCTTCTTCAGAGGTGACATCCTGCAGGCGCTTCTCAACGAGATCAGCAGTAAAGGCCTTATTGATACCTGATTCAGTCATAGTGACCGTGGCAATTGCGTGCGTAGCCTGCTTCAGCCGGATTTTGCCACCGATTAGCCCTGACATATCGAGCGAGACCGCATCCGTCTCAAACTCCATAGCCTCAGCTTCAAACATCTTTTTAATAACTAGCCCTCGACCCTTCATTTGAAAGCTATCAACAATTCCTTGCAGAATTTTGCTCGCCGGAGCACACCGAATAGAAACATCAACCGACTCACTGCGGGTAAACAGCTGCTGAATAGCCTGGCGAGCTACAGAACTTATCATGTTCTCGCCAAAGTCTTTAGATGAAGATTGAGAGCCTAGCAGACCGCCTAACATGCTTAAGGTAAGTACCTGCAAAGAAACTTCACTTCTACTTGTAACAAAATATGAACAAGCCTGCCATGAAGATTCAAAGCACCTATCCATATAAAATCTCGCAAAAGAGGCCGAAGCAGAGAATTCATCTACAGCGCCACCCAACAGTCTAACAGCCGAGAAAGCTTTAAATTGCCATGAGTACAGGCAGTTTCTACAGCCTCAGCCATCTACCGCTACTAATCTACCGCTACTAACAGTAATATTTACGAGCTACCTAAGCATTGAACGCCTTCTATGCTTTTTGAATTATCCATATACAGCGTTTATTCTCCTGTTCCATTTCTTGAGAAGAGATTAAAATTCGCGAGTTTTCCCCGCACACAAAAAAACTACTTGTACTATGTAGTTAAGACGCTAATAAATCAAGTTCTATAGACTTCTATGGCAGTGCCATATGTTAACTGCCAACGGGTCTACTTAATCAGGTGCAACTTCAGTCCGCTGAGTCAACTATCGAAGTAAGAATTGTCATAAGCAGCATCGACGTATTAGCCCATCAAAGTGACTAAATTTGCAAGGTTAATAGGTCTCAGCCGTAATCAGAAGAAATAGTTAAAAAGCCTCGTCTTTGCGGCCCGAATACGTGAGCATAATTAGAGCCCATCCTCATTAGTTATTCGCCTGATCATGAACCCGCAGAGCAACCTTTGAACCAGCTATACCTCCCATCCGAATCTTAGGTTTCTCTCTTCAAGAGACGCCGCTTAGCAGAGATAGCTGATATCATTTGGCCTTCTCTTGGCAAAGAACTGACTATTAAGATCGAGCTACCTAGATCGAGCTATTAGTTTGAAGAAGATGACTAGGTTATAAAGACACCGGGTAGTGCCAGTTATTCTCTTCGGAATCGCGGATTTGTCATGGATATTTCTCTACGACTATCGTTCAACTCATAAGGCTTGAAAGATAGTTCAAAAAGGACTAACCGCAAACATTTCTCGCGCCACTTTTTATTTCCGCTAGTTCTATTTTCTGTACGCTTGATTTCTATGACTTGGTCCTGTCAGTAAATAGTGAAGTCTGCTTCAGACGGGTTTAGATTCAAAGCTCGCAGTTTAGTAATTATCCTCTTAAAACTATCCGCCCTTAATTTTTGGAAAGTAGTACATGTTAAATAGCCATCAGATTTTAGGCCACGATTCTGTGTTTACACCTGAGCAAGTTTTAGAAAATCGAGGCCGCGTCGCTATCTTTATCGATGGCTCAAACCTTTTTTATGCAGCTCTCCAGCTAGGCATTGAGATCGACTACACCAAGCTGCTAAGTCGTCTAACCTCAGGTTCTCGTTTGTTCCGCTCGTTCTTTTATACGGGAGTAGATCGCTCTAACGAAAAGCAGCAGGGCTTTTTGCTGTGGATGCGTCGCAACGGATACCGAGTGATTGCCAAAGATCTCGTGCAGCTCCCTGATGGCTCGAAGAAAGCAAACCTAGATGTAGAAATTGCTGTCGATATGATGGCGCTAGTCGGTTGCTACGACACAGCAGTTTTAGTCAGTGGCGATGGAGATTTGGCATACGCTGTAGATGCCGCTAGCTACAAAGGTGTGCGGGTGGAAGTGGTTAGCCTTAGAGCGATGACAAGTGATAGCTTAATCAATGTCTCTGATCGCTATATCGATCTAGATAGTATTAAGGACGACATCTGCAAAACCTCAAGAGGGAACAGCGGCAATAACCACAACTACACCTATCGGCCTCTCTCTAGCCTATCTGTACTCGATGAGGCGGAATCGCGTCGTCCTTGAGATCTATCCCAAGGTTGTATCTTCAAAGTTAGTTAATTCATCGGCCAACAAGCACTGGCTCTGTAAGTAGTTTGAAAAATCTCTGGTATCGAGGAACGGTCGTCGTGGCAGTAGGCGCTGTTGTGCTGTTCGGTCTGCACACTTATGTGTCTAGAAGCAGTCTGACAGAGTCTATACCTAATGAGGCGATTGACGCAGAGCTAACTTTGCAGGCAGTAACCTTAGAACAGCCGGATGTAGATGGGAACTTGCTTTGGCGATTAGAGGCGGATTCGGTCAAGTATGTACCAGAGACTCAGCGAGCGGAACTGCTAGCGCTAGAAGGTGAGTTCTACGAAGAAGGTAAAAAGATCTATACCGTGGTTGCTGATGAGGGCGAGGTTCAGCAAAACGGCGATACCCTGTTTCTGCGAGGCAATCTGGTAGCTACTCGTATAGAAGATGATTTGACCCTAGTCGGAGAGCTACTAAAGTGGCAGCCAAAGCTAGGTCTGCTACGGATGGGTAACTTTGAGAATGAAGATTTGTCGGAAGATATGCTGGCGCGATCGCCTGTCACCGTCTCCGATCCACAGATGGAGGCAATCGCCCAGTCTCTAGTCGTCAACAACAAAGAGAACCGCGTCACGATGAGCGGTGATGTCGTGGCCAAAAGCAAAGTAGAACCCTGGCTGACCTTCGCATCCGAAGCGCTAACTTGGCTAACCGATCAGTCGCTGATCGAAGCGGATCAGATGTTGACCGTAGAGCGCTTTGCCTCTGAAGACTACGAAACGCTAACGGAGCGGCTAGTAGGCCAAACTGGCAACGCCAGGCTCGATGAAAATATAGTCACGATAGAGCAATCCGTCCAGCTAGAATCCTTATCGGAAGGGCTGACGGTGAAAAGCGATCGCGCCGTGTGGGACGTTAGTGCCCAAACCGTAGAAATGGATCGGCCCGTCGACATAGCACAGCCCGCTCGTCAGCTCACGGCTTTGGCAAACCAAGCCAGCATAGATCTAGCAGAGCAGATTATCTATTTAGTTGGCAATGTACGAGCCAATGGCAGAGAGAATGATACTCGCCTGAGAGCTGACCGGGTCACTTGGGCAACGTCAACCCAGCAAGTAGAGGCCGAAGGCAATGTCCGCTACCAGCAGGCCGCTAATCCTGAAGCCACACTATCTGGGCCAAGAGCCGTCGGCAATATAGAAGATGGAACGCTGGTCGTTATTGGCGATGCCTCGAACAGCGTGGTCACCGAGATTGTTCCAGAAGACTTCTAGCCGACTGAACTTCTAGCGACCGAACTTCTCGATTAAAGAGTATTGCGACTGCTTCAAAGGGTATTGCACCCTAAGGTTTCTGATCGACCGGGTGATTTCGCGCGGGATCGCCAAAATGATAGGGCGACTGGCCGATCACAACAGAGCTACGTAGTTCTGGCGGCAGCGTTTGCGCTTTGCCCCACTGCTGTTCGAGCGCAGAGAGCACTTGGTCTTGGCGCGATCGCAGTGCATCTAGTCCAGACCCGTAATTCATAATCGAAAACCAGACGATGCCTTTGTTTTCGGTAGGAAAAGCCCCCGCTAGAGAACTCACCACCGCCAGGCTACCTGTTTTTACCACCGCATTTTCTGGCAGCCCTCTATCTAGAACGGTGCCTCCATCCGCACCTGCTATCGGAAAAATATCAGATAGCGTGAACCCGCTATCGAGTAATTGCGACTGAATCGCTTGTAGCATCAGCACCGTTGCTCTAGGCGAAATCGTATTCTCCTCACCTAAGCCAGAGCCGTTGATTAGGTTGACTTCACCTGGCGAAATGTTCGCAATAGCTTCTACTTTATTAACCACAGCGCCAGCACCACCAACCGCCTGGGCCATTTGCTCAGCCATGGGATTGTTGCTGTAGATATTCATCGCCTTTAGCACCGCCACCACTGGCAGCGAATCATGGCGCAAGAGCCAGCCGTTGACCGACTCCTTTTGACTAATCGGTGCTAATTTGACCTCACCGCTAATCGCAATAGTAGGCTTGAAGTCTTCTCTGCCTGCTTCTTTCGCTACCTTTCTACCTAAATTTTGATAGGCAGTCTCTACCGCGTAGTCCCACTCGTTCACATTCAGTGCCTGTTTTAGCAAAGCGCCTGATTTGCTAGGACTCGTTTCAAAATTCATATTGAAATTCCCCACCACAACCAGATCGCCTTTGACTTGGCGGATGCCCCGCTGCTGTAGGGCTTTTCCTAGTGCGATCGCCTCTTCCCAAACAAATAGCGGATCGTCACCACCGACTACCACCAAATCGCCTAGCACCGTCCCATTCTCGACTTTGCCACGCCAGCCCACCCAAGTCTCAAACTGGTGAGTTGGCTCCCAAGTTGCCAGCGCAGCCAGCGTCGTTGCAACTTTTGTCAGCGAGGCGGCAGGCACAGGTACGCTGCCAAAATTTTCTGCTACCGGATAGTCGCCGACTGAAACCCAGAGACCCTGCTCTTCAGGCAAATAGCCAGATGCGCTCAGTCCAGAGAGATAATTAGCCACGATTGACTGAGCGGCTGGATCATTTGCGATCGCCGCTTTTGCCCAGGTCGACTCCCAACGAGGCCGAATATCAACAGCGCTTAGGTTCAATGGGTTTGCCGATTCTGGCGTACCCAACAGTCCGCTTAAAAACCCAGCTATCACACCCGAAACTATCCCAACGCCTACGATTTGCACAATTCAAAACCACTCTCTAGCAGGTCTACCCAAAAACCTGATTCCTGCCAAAGATACACTATACATACTGCCTTTGTGGACATTAGATCTTAGTCGTTCTTTTGTCCCATTTGGGCCTTTATTCGGCCTAAATCCTAGCTGTCCTCTGCTGCTCTTTACCGCTGCCTTAATCTATGGCCAAACCCGACCAAAACCAAGTACTCAGACAGTTGCCCATAGTAGTCGGTGCAGTCGGTGGTACCCTTTTATTTCTCAATCGAATCGCCACACCTGAGCTGAGCGCAGCACAGTCTAGAGCCGACGCGCTGGGCGTTATCCTTAGCGCGATACTGATCTTAACTGGGCTGTTGTGGCAGCGAATTCAGCCAAAACTACCAGAATCAGTCGAACTCGTCGGCGAGCAAGGATTCGACTTAGCAGAAGACTTGCCGGAAGCAATTCAAACAGAGCTTGCCTGGGCATCCCACCTCCTGTTGACTAATACTGCTAGCCGTAGCGTACTGGTCTATTACGATGAGCAAGTGCTCCTACGTCGAGGTGTCTTGAGCCCCAAAAAGACCGTCACACCAGGTGTGATCGTGAAGCGCGTGTTGCAAAAGGGGTCGCCTGTCTATCTCGTGAACCTAGCCCTCTACCCAGGGCGAATAGAATTCGATTATTTGCCGGAGAATACTCAGGGGCTGATCTGCCAACCGCTAGGTAATAAAGGAGTTTTGGTGCTAGGAGCCAATGCCCCTCGCAGCTACACTCAGCAGGATGAAGCTTGGATCTCTGGTATTGCAGAAAAGCTAGCGAACAGCCTGGCTAGCCTGTCACAGCCGGAGACAGTTTGAGAGAGAGCTTTTGGAAAAAGCGTATTTGAGCAGACGCTGTTTGAGGTCGCGCTATTCGAGAAGAGGCTATTCAGCGGGCGCAGCTTCTTGGGATGCATCCTCATCCAAAATTCGGACAGCGACTGTTGAGACTCTAAAGTTGTAGTTTGGGCCATCGATTTCTATTGGCGTACCAACCTTGACAGGAACAGCTAGCACCGGGCCATCCTCAGTAATTTGGGCTTTACCGCCAAGGGTGATCAGCATATCAACCGTGTAGTCTAGCTCGGGGCGAGGATCGGGGTAAGAGAGCACCGTGCCATCCGGCTGAGGGACAGCCACACTGCGAGGGAGGGGCTGAACCGCTTTGACGTCAATTCTGCCGTAGGGCTGATTTCGCACAATGATTTTGGTCGAGGTGGTTTCAGACAAGTCGGCTAGAAACTGCTCAGGGTTCAGTACGGTCAGACCTCTAGCAATCACGTCGACTTCAATCTCTTCGGTAACGCTGCCTACTTGGGCAACCGATCCGCTGGTTCCTGGATAGAAAAAGATACCGAAAATGACCATAACGATCGCCAAGGCCGCGCCAAGATCTAGGAGGCTTAGTTTGCCAAAAAGTCTTCCTTTGGAATCCAATATTGCCATTGTCTTTCCTCTTGCTTTCGCCTATGATTACGCGCTTATTCCACAGTATTTAACCACACTCTCTCACAACCCCACCTCCCAGTTGCTTCTACACAACTAAGTTGCACAGGTATATTGCGGGTATATGCGGAATATCATAATTCTTTGAAGTGTCACAGAACGAATCCATACTTAGGGGGAAGCCGTTAAGCTGATTGAGCAAGGATACTAGACAAAATTCACATTTGGAAGTACCCATTTCTATCGACGGCTATCCACCCATGTTTGAACGATTACATCTAGCAAAAGCAACCCTAGGTAGAGCGATCACAGGTAAAACCCTTTACCGACGGGTTGCGCTCGGCTTGGCAGGACTGATGATGGCGGTCGGTCTTAATGTCGCCACCGCGCAACCTTCTCAAGCTGGCTGGCTAGACCTGATATTTAGCGGGGTCAGGGTACTGCAGCTTTCGAATCTCTCGGATGCCCAAGAGGTTGATTTAGGCTCAGGCATCAACTCTCAGCTTGTCAATAGCGGGCAGGTTAAGCTGCATAGAAATTCTGCTCTCAACACCTACGTCAATGACATTGGACAGCGTTTAGCCCAGGTTAGCGATCGCCCTGATATTCCCTATACATTTCAGATTGCTGAAGACAACGCGGTCAATGCGTTTGCAACCATGGGTGGATATGTCTATGTGACGACAGGGCTAATGGCCGAAGCTGATACCGAAGCTGAACTGGCGAGCGTCATCGGTCACGAAATTGGTCATATTGCGGGCAAGCACGCCGTGAAGCAGATGCGACAGGCGGCGATTACGCAAGGCATTACTGGCGCACTGGGTGTGAACCGCGATCGCCTAGTCAATATTGGCACGCAAATTGCCCTGCAGCTGCCTGCTAGCCGTAGCGATGAGTATGAAGCCGACCGTCATGGCTTCTTCACAATGGGTAGAGCCGGATACGACCAGTCAGATATGGTCAGCTTCATGCAAAAGCTCATTCGTCAGGGCTCGCCACCAGAATTTTTGAGCACTCATCCTAACGCTGCCAACAGAGTAGCTGAGCTGCAAGAACTCGATGAGACTGAAGCCTATAGCGACGCTACTTTTGGCACTAACGAGGCTGACTATAGCTACGTTGTTAGCTCTCTTCGATAGGCTTGCATTCCCTTAAACATTAAGTTCTCGTCAACTAGAACCCTAGAAGCTATCTCTGGGGCTCTTTGCTGTAGGTACTGATATAGAAGAGGACCGTCACCGCCGGTAAATACAACCGCGCCACCCGGAAATGCTTGCCACCAGTCACTGATGTAGTCAATGCAGGTACTCGTGAGGCTGTAGGCAATGCCGCTGGCGATCGCACCTTCACTGTTGCTAGCCCACCGCTTTGGTAGCTGGCGCTGAAGAGAAGGCTCTGGTGTTTCCAACGCTGTTAGCATCAGTGATCCCAAAGCCGTTTGCTGGCCTAAAGCGTTGAGTTGGAGCCTGACTCCAGGCAGGATTGCACCACCATATATTTCACCATCATGTACAGGGCCGCTATATCCAGAGCCGTTACATCCAGAGCCGTCATATGCATCCGCAGGCGAGCTGCTTACACCTGCGGTCAAAGTCAGAGCGGTGCCGCTATCTATCACCAAAATCGGCCAATCGAGCGTTTGGTTTGCACCCAATAAGTTGATAGCCCTATCGAGGCCAAGCGTGGGATAGATGTTGTTTAGCGGAATGTGCGATCGCGATACCAGATGTACGCTCGGCACTACCTGCTGCCAAAGGTGTGTCTGAGCAGGCACTACAGAGGCTAACCACAGCTCTATTGGCGGCATCACGTCTTGCAGAAGATACGATATTTCGGGTTCGCTTACCAAACTATTGATCAATAGCCAGGTATTTTGTGGATATAAATCGGTGTCAATCCGATCTATCGCTAAATTAGAAAGATGACAGGTATGCCAGGTCGCTACCAGCACGCTTTGGTCAAACCAGCCCCAGTGCAAGCGGGTGTTGCCAACTACTAGCGCCAACCAAGACGAAGACATCGTTTAAGCTCTGGTTTAGAGAAGACCCGTTTAAAGAACTAAAGGCTGACCAGCGGGGTCAGCCTTAAATACAACTAATCAGTGTGTTCAACTCGAATTAACAATCAGTCGTTAATATCGTCTCCAAATTGACAACAGTAGAAAAGGATGGATAGCGAAACAAAAGAGTTACAATGCTTCGGTTGTCCTTGAAATGTGATATCCGCTTGGATTTGGCGCGATCTAATAACTTGGTCTACCAAGAAGTAAGAGTCAGCGCTCAGTTTTAATTAAAGGATGACAAAGCTTTTTCGTAACTTAATGCTTGCACTTGTTGCGGAATACTTGCACTTAGGGCAAATAGAATTTAGTGCAGATGGGACTTGGTGGCTTTCTAACTCGTTCTAAAAAGAAGTCTTGGTTCTTACTTACTCTCAACAGTACAACTTTTCAAGAATTAGAATTTGCCTCAAACCCGGCTCGTGTTAGCTGTCTTTCTTGCCTCATATACTAGCACCGGCCTATGAGTAGATCTCCTTGTGAATCACAAGTTTACACGGCGATACATAAGTTCGTGATGAGTCAATCATTCGTTTCAATCAGCTGCTTTTGCATCTGCTTAACCGACTTTGCTATCTCTGGGAGACGTCTGATAATTGCCGATGACTTGAGAAATATTTTGTGGGGTAGGGCGGGCGAACCTGAGACGATCTCACCAGGGGCAACGTTACTAGAAATGCCAGCTTGAGCAGAGGCAATAGCGCCGTCTCCGATCTTCGCCTTATTAGCAATGCCTACTTGACCTGCTAGGATAACTCGATTGCCAATGATAGTCCCCCCCGCCATCCCAACTTGAGCCGCCATCGCGACCGCTTCGCCGATCTGGCAGCTATGCGCGATATGCACCATGTTATCGATTTTGGTATTTTTTCCGATCCGCGTCTCGCCGACAGCGGCGCGGTCAACCGTAGAATTACAGCCGATCTCCACACCCTCCTCTAATACAGCAACACCGGACTGATGCATTTTCTCCCAGCCCGTCGCGGTAGGAACAAAGCCAAAGCCTTCTGAACCAATAACCGCGCCGCTGTGAATCACACAGTTATCGCCGATTTGGGTGCGCTCATGCACCACACAGTTGGCATGTAGAACCGTGTTTTGACCGATGGTGGCATCTGGATAGACGACTGCGCCAGCGTGAATACAAGCGCGATCGCCCACTTTCGCGCCTGAATGAACAACCGCCAAGGGGCCAATCGCCACCTCATCACCAATCTGTGCGCCTACCTCAATCACGGCGCTAGGATGAATGCCTGCGCTGCGACGATATGGCTGATAAAAGTAGTTAATTGCTCTAGCGAAGGCTAGCCGAGGATCTTTAACGCCAATCCAAAGTATGTCGCGATCGCTAGCCTGCACTTGCAAGGCTTCGTCATTGGGTAGAATCAGCGCCCCAGCCTGAGTTGTGCTGATATAAGACACAAACTTTGCGCCTTCTACATAGCTAAGATCGTTGGCAGTGGCCTCTTGAATGGCTGCTAGTCCGGTCAGGGTGCGATCGCCCACATCGCGCTTACTATCCAAATTCGAGCTGACCAAACTTGATGCTGTCACCTGATCACCCAACGCTGCGACGATCTGACTGAATTTCATGGCTCTCTCTCCTTACCTAGCTGCAATAACACTTGGTTCGAATACCCAGTCAAAATAAACTAACAGGCTAGGCAACCAGAAAAACGGCGCATTCTACATGAGCTGTCTGAGGGAAAAAATCAGCAGGCTGGACTCTAGTGACTTGGTAGCCCCCGGTTTCACAAAGCACCCGCAAATCACGCGCCAACGTTGCTGGATTGCAGCTCACATACACAATGCGCGCTGGCTTGATTGCCATGATTGACTCCAAAACCGCTGGCTCACACCCTTTGCGAGGAGGGTCTATCAGCAAGATATCTGGCTTCACCTCTAGGTTAGGCAGCAGCGCCGCGACATCCCCAATCCTAAATCCTACGTTTTCGATGCTATTTAGGGCGGCATTCGCCTGTGCCTGTACCACCGATTCAGTAAACGACTCTAACCCAATGCACCGTTTCACCTGCCGTGCTAAAGGCAGCGTAAATGTGCCAACCCCGCAGTAAGCATCAACTAGGACCTCATCTCCGGTCAGGTTTAGCTCAGTTTGAATTTCATCTAGCAACCGTTCTGCCTGAGTGGTATTCACCTGGAAGAAGGTAGCAGGCTGAATATGAAACGTTAGGTCTGCAAATTTCTCTTCTAGATACGATGAGCCGGCGATCGAGAATGTCTCTGGGCCGAAGATAGCGTTTGTTTTCTTCCAATTTAAATTCACCAGTACGCCAACGACTTCTGGGTACTTCTCCATCCACTGTTGGGCCTGCTCGTGAACGCCTTTTAGTTTCACTGAGCGACTGACCAAGGTGATCAGTATCTGACCGGTACGCCGACCGACTCTTAGCGCTAAGTGTTTGACATGTCCTTTGTGCGATCGCTCATCGTAGATCTTCCATCCCCGCGCCTGAATATCTTTTTTCAGTTCAGCCAAAAGCGGGTCGAGGCGATCGTCTTGTACCGGACACTGATTCAGATTGACCAGTCGGTGAGATCCTTTGCGATAGTAGCCAGCCTTAACGTCCTTGGTGGGTGACAGACCCAGCGGATAAGTCGCTTTGTTGCGATACCCCAGCCGCTCCTCGGCAGCTAAAACCGAATCAACTCGCACGCCTTCTAGCTTGCCAATGCGAGTCAGCGCATCTACAATCAGCCGATGCTTTGCCGTTAGCTGCTCTTCGTAGCTCACCTGCTGCCACTGACAGCCACCACACTTATCAGCAACGATACAAGCTGGACGCACGCGCTTAGGCGAAGGACTAACAATACCTGCTGGCTTACCAAAGCCATGAGTCGGTTTTACCTTAGTCAACTTCACCAGCATCTCGTCTCCTGGCGCTGTGTTGGGTACAAACACGACGCGATCTTCCCAACGACCGACGCCGTCGCCACTATTACTTAGATCGGTAATCGTGACCTTCAAAGTTTCACCCTGCTGCCACTTTGGCTTCTCGGTGGGGCTTTTCCACGGGTTAGACACTGATGTTTCGCCCTCAGCGCTGGATTGAGATTTGGCAGGGGACTTTGAAGACATAGCAGTCACTTTGAAAGCAGTAAAACTCAGGGCATTAGGAAGGCAAAGGCAGAACAAGCGCCCAGTAAATCTTGCCAGCTCACTAGTATGGCTTATTTATGGCGTTTCGTAGGTACAGCTAACCATCCGTCAAACCTGTAAAGCGACAGCTTCGAGGTGGGTAAAAGCGATTCAGACCTTAGCGTAATATTTCTTAAATCTATTCTCAGGTAGCCAATAGCAGCGTTTCGCTTTATCTCTAATAGAAAAAATATCGGCGAAAGAACGACTAGTGCTTTCCTTGTTCGCCTAAGAGTCGCTAAACTGTCAATATAAATACAGAGTTATCGCACCCCTAAAAACTATGTCTGTTGTCAGCCAAGTAATCCTTAATGCAGATGACGAGCTGCGCTACCCGACGAGCGGCGAGCTCAAAGGTATTGAAAATTTCTTGAAGACCGGTAATCAGCGGATGCGGATTGCTCAAATCCTAGCGGATAATGAAAAGAAAGTCGTTGAGCAGGCTAGTGGAGCTCTTTGGAAGCTGCGTCCCGACTTCATCGCCAAAGGTGGCAACGCCTATGGTCAAAAGCAGCGGGCCCTATGTCTACGTGACTATGGTTGGTACTTACGCCTGATTACTTACAGCGTTCTGGCTGGCGACAAAGAGCCTATCGAAAGTATTGGCTTGATTGGCGTTCGTGAGATGTATAACGCTCTAGATGTGCCTGTACCTGGAATGGTAGAAGCCATTCGCTGTCTGAAGGATGCATCGCTGTCTTTGATGGATGACGAAGACGCTGCTGAAGCTGCTCCTTACTTTGACTATATTATCCAGTCAATGTCCGCATAGCCCTATCGACAGCTAGCCAGCCATTCAAAAGCAGGAACAGGCCCTATTAGCCTGTTCCTGCTTTGTTTTGTTAAGTTGCTCTGCTACTCATTCTCTTCTTTAGGATAGCTGTCATCTACTGTTATCCGTCTTCTAAAGCTATCTTTTGAGTGAAGCTGATACATCTGTACGCTTGTTTGATATATTCTTAGGCCATCGCCTGCTGCGTACTGATTGTCACACTGCTAGCTATGCTTTCTCCCATGCGCCAATCTTCTAAATTCACCACCAATTGCCAATTAGGCAAAGTCGTCAAATCTAATTCTCACTGTGACTATATCGTTCAGTTGGATACCTCTAACGATGTCGATAGTCCACCACAGATCGAGGACTACGGGTTTGGTCAATTCGTAAAGTTTGAGAGTTCGCGGCACTGGGCAGTCGGCATCATCTACGACTCTGAGCTGTTCAACTCGTCTTTTTTGAATAGCGGACCTAGGTTAACTAGTGCCCCCGACCCAGTCTTTACCCCTGATCTGATTCAAGATACCTGTATTCTTCTAAGCGTCGCACTAGTAGGCAGCCTTCAAAACGGTGATGACCACACGCATTACGGATTACACGGCATCCCACGGGTTGTAATTCCAGCGAATACTCCGGTTTCTCAAATGAGTATTGATGAAGTTCACACCTTTCACCGCTCGGCTGACGGTAAACCGCAGTTTTCTTATTACAGTCACCTTCTGCGTTCGGGGGGTGCATTTGCACCCCAGCTAACCCAACAGGTGCTCAGCGAACTAATTGCTACGGAGCTGTTCTCCGGTGCTGAACAGCGAGCCCTGCAAGTGTTACGAAAAGAGATGTCTTGGAAAAACGCTATGAGCGCTATGCGCTAATCTTAAGCAAACATTAAATTCCTCATAATATAAGCGGTAATTCTGTCAAAGCCGTCTCAGGAACTTGCAACATTCCGTTACATAAGTTATGATAGTTACATCGGTTGAGAAACTTAGTTTTTCACTTAGATTTTCTAAGAGCTTTCTTTTTGAAGCGCTCAACCCATACGTACCTAACTACTCGGAATAATAATGACT
>NZ_JADEXO010000113.1 GCF_015207105.1 cf. Phormidesmis sp. LEGE 11477 | reverse complement strand
ACCTCCGCTGCACTTCGGCCACCCCTCCGGCGGAGGGGACATCGGCTATGTATTTAGAGATACAGGACTTGGTTCCCTATGGGAACCGTAAGGGAGGGGTTTTCCAAGGTGTACGCTAAACAGGTACAAGCGGTGAGGTAGTTCATTTTCCCTCTCGAATCTACCTTTCGTTGTAGAGTTCTCCTAAGTATTTACCACTATCAGGCAGCTTTGCTTCGCCCCTCAAGGTCGATTGCTCTCAATTCAACGCTAAGAGATAGAGGCGATCGCACGGTTAAATACGTCACTGGGTCGCATTGACTGTGACGCCTTCTGGGCGTCGGGCAGGTAGTATCCGCCGATTTCTGTTGACTGACCTTGCGCCACCGTTAGATCGGCGACAATGGTCGCTTCGTTATCACTTAACTGCTTAGCTACTGGTGCGAACTTTTCTTTTAGTGTCACGCTTTTATCCTGAGTGGCTAGCGCCTGCGCCCAATACAGCGCTAGATAGAAGTGACTGCCTCGGTTGTCGATTTCTCCTACTTGGCGCGACGGTGATTTGTCTGTATCTAGTAGCTTGCTGGCTGCTTGGTTTAGCGCTTCTGCCAGGATCAAAGCCTCTAGATTGTTTGTCTTTTTGCCTAGCTCTTCTAGCGTCACCGCTAGTGCTAAGAACTCTCCTAAGGAGTCCCAGCGCAGATGCCCTTCACTTATAAACTGTTGCACGTGCTTCGGCGCGGAGCCGCCGGCTCCAGTTTCAAACAATCCGCCCCCTGCTAGTAAGGGTACAATCGACAGCATCTTTGCACTGGTTCCAAGTTCTAGAATCGGAAATAAATCGGTCAGATAGTCTCGTAAAACGTTTCCGGTTACAGAAATTATGTTTCTTCCGGCTTTGATCTCTGTGCAGGTGAAGCGTATGGCTTCGACAGGTGGCAGAATCTGGATATCTAGTCCGGTAGTATCGTGACTCGGTAGATACTGCTTAACCTTGGTGATGATGTTGGCATCGTGCGCCCGGTTCTGATCTAGCCAGAAAACCGCTGAGTTGCCGGTAGCTTTTGCCCGATTGACTGCTAGCTTGACCCAGTCTTGGATCGCAATATCTTTGGTTTGGCACATCCGCCAGATATCGCCTTTATCCACGCTGTGCTCCATCAGCGTCTGACCAGTCTTGTCTACTACTCGCACCGTACCCGCTGCTGGGATTTCGAATGTTTTGTCATGAGAGCCGTATTCTTCGGCTTTTTGAGCCATCAGCCCGACGTTGGCAACGCTGCCCATCGTCGTGACATCAAAGGCTCCGTTTTCCTGGCAGAACTCGATGCACGCCTGATACATCGTGGCATAGCAGCGGTCAGGGATCATTGCTTTCATATCGTGTAGCTTGCCGTCTGCGCCCCACATCTGGCCAGAGGTTCGAATAGCAGCGGCCATAGAAGCATCGATAATCACATCGCTAGGCACGTGCAGGTTTGTGATGCCTTTGTCAGAATTGACCATTGCCAAGGGGGGACGGCTATTGTAGGTCGCTTGCAAGTCGGCTGCGATCGCAGTGCGCTGTGCTTCTGGAAGCGATTGGATTTTAGCGTAGAGGTCGCCTAGGCCATTGTTTGGATTGACGCCTAGCTTTGTAAAGGTGTCGGCATACTTGTTGAAAACGTCTTGATAGTAAACAGTGACAGCATGGCCAAAAAGAATGGGATCGGAGACTTTCATCATGGTGGCTTTGAGATGAAGCGAGAGCAATATATCCTCCGCTTTAGCTGCATCAATTTCTTTGGTATAAAAGGCGCGTAGGGCTTTAGCACTCATCACGGCTGCGTCGATTACCTCTGCTGCTAAAACGGGGGTTTTCTCTTTGAGCACGGTGACGGTGCCATCGCTTTTGGCTAGCTCAATTCTGACGGTGCCAGCGGTTTCAACAACAACAGACTGTTCACTGCCATAAAAGTCGCCGCTGTGCATATGAACCACATGAGATCTTGAGTCGGCTTGCCAGGTGCCTACAGAATGGGGATGTTTGCGAGCGTATTCTTTGACGGCGACGGCGACTCTGCGGTCGGAATTGCCTTCGCGCAAGACCGGGTTTACGGCGCTGCCAAGAATTTTGGTATAGCGGGATTTGATCGCAGCTTCGGCGGCGTCTACAGGGCTAGCTGGATAGTCGGGAATGTCGTAGCCTTTGGACTGAAGCTCTGCGATCGCGCTGACTAGCTGCGGAACTGAGGCACTGATATTTGGCAGTTTGATGATATTGGCCTCAGGCGTTTTCGCCAGTTTGCCTAGCTGGGTTAGCGCATCCGGCTGTCGCTGAGCCTCAGTCAAATTTTCGGGGAAGTTAGCAATGATTCGCCCCGCTAGTGAAATATCGCTGCTCTCAACCGCGACGTTTGCAGCTTTTGAAAAGGCTTGAACAATAGGAAGAAAAGAGCGCGTCGCCAAAGCCGGTGCTTCATCCGTAAAGGTGTAGATGATAGTAGCGGGTGAGTTAGCCATGAAATCTGCCTACATCTGAGGTCTGCGTGTCCTGAAGGAGTATAGCAGCCAGTATCAGAGATATTTTGTACCTAATAGCACTAGCTCAACGATTAATATCTCCTCAAGGAAAAGTCCAAAGTAAGAAGTTCTAGCACAAACAAGCAGTGCCAACTAGCCCAAAGAAAGATGTTTAGATCTTACAGGTCGGTCAGATTAGGGGGCAGTTCTCTAGTAGCCTACTGGGCAACCTATTGGGTTCAGCTCGGACGACTTGGATTGGTCACAAACAGATGCTCGTCAGCTGCTAAGAGAGTGTGGATTTTATCTTTAGGATGCTTGTCTAAGATGACATCGCGAGCTTCAAGCAATCTGGTCGACTCTAATCAAGTTCGAGAACTCATGCAAGATTCAGCTTTAAAACGCAGGCCGCTGATTATTGCTGGTATTGTCTTGGGTTTGGGACAGGCCGGTTTTTTTGATGGGATTGTTATCCATCAGCTTTTGCAGTGGCACCATATGTTCACTAGTCTAGAGACTGATAGTACTGTCTCGGGATTAGAGCTAAATACGCTAGGAGATGGACTATTTCATCTGTTGGACTGGGTGCTAACGCTCACCGGAATTGTGTTGCTCTGGCGTGTTGCCCAAACTCCAAATGCCGAGAAGTCTACTTCGGTTTTTATAGGGTCGTTGCTTGCTGGCGCAGGACTTTTTGATTTTATAGAAGGACTGATCGATCATCAGATATTAGGCATTCACCACGTCAAACCAGGCCCTAACGAATTTGCTTGGGATATAGGTTTTCTAGCGCTGGGTCTAAGCATGGCTGTTCTAGGATGGCTGATAATCCGGGGTAGCGGTAGGCAATCATCAGCGCAATCGTCCTGATATAGACCTTAGGACTCATAGAGAGAAACAGATGGGCTGATACCGATTTTGACTACGATACCTATAAGGGCATAGAACTCATCGGTAGGATTTCAACGGCTACGTTTATCGGTTCGGTTACGCAGCTTCTCGTACTGAGCTTTCCTCTGGGTGAATATGAGAATATTGGTGAAGCTTGGTTCAAAGTGCTCTACTACCTTCTTTCGAGTCTTAACGGTTTGCTGACGGGGCTGATGGTTGTCGGTGTGCTAGTGCTTTTTGATACAATCATCACCTTAATTAAAAAGCTCTCTCCCGATATTAATTAGCCTTTAGCAAATAGGCGTAATCTGATCGCTTCAGTGCCTGGGAGAGTTCGTCGTAGTTGGTAACGAGATCGGCGATGTCTTGGTGAACAAGTTTGACTGGGCTGCCAGCAGGCTGAAGCGGTACGATCTCTAGAAATTCGGACAGCCGATGAGCGGTCGTAGGGTAGACATTTGGATCAATTAGGTCGTCTTCGTAGGTCAGCGATAGATGCGGGATGCCAGACAAAATGGCCTGGACATCCGTTCTTTGCGTATCTATGCGCTCAAGTCGACCTAATAGAGCCTGGGTGCGTATAGCAATCCGCCTAGATGAATAAGCGCGACTAGAAGGACTGCTAGAAGAAGGTTTTTTGCTGGGGCTATTACTAGGGCTATAAGAGGACTGGACACTGTCTGCTTTGAGCGTTGCGATCGCATGTCTTAGAACATCTCGCCGCTGCAAATAGATTACCCGGCACCCGCCCCGATGCAGATCTTGCAAAAACTGATTGGGGTTTGACATCGTCTGCGCCTGCCGCAAGTGCTCTACTCGTAGATTGAAGCCATATACCTCGCCGTGGCTCTGCTGCACTCGCTGGAATACGCTTAGCCGAGGAAAGCGTACCTGCTGACTGAGAATGTCTTCTTGAAAGATGATGTCTTTGCGATCACGAAACCACTTCACCAGGGTCATACAGCCGCTTTGGCCGAGTTCAAATACTACAAAGCTAGGCTTGTGTGTGCCGTGGCCCATCAAGCTTCTGCACGTTGCCAGCCAGCTATCGGCGGTGCCGGTATCAAGGCTCTCTTTTCCTTTCTGCTGCTTGCTTGAATATCTATCTACCGTCACTATCTGTCTGCAGTCCTTTTTTGTGATGTGTGTTCGTGGTATGGGTTTGTAGGTGATTTTGTATGCTAAGGAGCGAAACATCTAAAGTAGAATCACAAAGACCTTCCTTGCCTAAAAGTCCTTTTCAATCCCCTTTGCTAACTGCTATGGCCAACTTGCTTCGCACACCGCTACACGCCCTCTACCTAGAGCAAAAAGCGAAGATGATGCCTTTTTCTGGCTGGGAGATGCCCGTTCAGTTCAGCGGTATTTTGCAAGAGCATGCTGCCGTGAGACAGAGCGCGGGGGCTTTTGACATCTCGCACATGGGTAAGTTTGTGTTGACCGGAGAAGATGCGATCGCCCAGCTGCAAAAGCTAGTCCCTTCTGACTTGTCCAAACTCACCCCTGGCAAAGCTCAGTACACCGTCTTACTGAATGAACAAGGTGGCATTATTGACGATCTGATCGTCTATCACCAGGGCACAACGGACGGCGCTGAAGACGGTGAACTTCAAGGAGAAAAAGTCACGCTGATTGTCAACGCTGGCACCACTCACAAAGATAAAACTTGGCTCGAAAAACACCTCACAAAGACAGTCTCACTTCAAGATCTTTCCCAGACGCAGGCGCTAATCGCCGTTCAGGGGCCGTCTGCTACTGCCAAACTTCAACAGCTCTGCCCGGATGAAAACCTAGCAGCGATCTCTCGCTACGGCCACCAGACTGGGCAGCTATTCGGTCATCCTGCCTTCTTTGCCCGTACTGGCTATACCGGAGAAGATGGCTTTGAAGTCATGGTGCCGATCGAGGCGGCGGCTGAGCTATGGCAACAGCTAATTGCGCTCGGCGTTACCCCTTGCGGCCTTGGCGCTAGAGACACCCTACGCCTAGAAGCAGCGATGGCCCTCTATGGCCAAGACATTGACGATCGCACTACCCCGCTTGAGGCAGGTCTGAGCTGGCTGGTTCATTTAGACAAGTCCGCTGATTTCATTGGTCGCAGCGTCTTAGAGGAGCAAAAATCAGCAGGCCCAAGCCGTCGCCTGGTGGGCCTGAGACTAGAAGGGCGCAACATTGCTCGCCACGACTACCCAATCCTGCATAATGCCGAATCTGTCGGCACCGTTACTAGTGGGACTCTCTCTCCCACGCTGGGCTATCCGATCGCCCTTGGCTACGTGCCGACAGCGCTGGCCAAAGTCGGCACGAGTGTAGAAGTCGCCATCCGGGGCAAAACGTTTCCGGCCACCATCACCAAACGCCCCTTCTACAAATCTACAAAATAGGCGTAATATCTTAAGCAAAGAAACCTACTCGCCTCTCATTCATTGTTCATCATTCATCCTTCTAACAACTTCCCATGGCATTTGATTATCCAGACGACTTGCAGTATCTAGATAGCCACGAGTACGCCCGCGTCGATGAAGAAGACAATACGGTAACGGTCGGCATCTCAGCATTTGCAATCGATCAGATGGGAGATGTCGTCTTTTTGGAGCTGCCGGATATTGGCGATACGGTCGAGCACGGTGAAAACTTTGGCACGATTGAATCGGTCAAAGCGGTTGAAGATCTAAAGTCTCCGGTCGATGGGGCGGTGATTGATCGCAACGAGGCGCTGATCGAATCTCCTGAAGAGATTGCCAACGATCCATACGGTTCGTCTTGGCTGATCAAGGTGAAGGCGGACGACTTGGCTGGGCTCGATGAGGCTATGTCAGCAGAAGAGTATCAGCAGCAGGTAGAAGGCGAATAGTTTTGTCTCGGTCGAAATAGAGAGCACACGCTTAGATCGGGCATTTTGTTCAGCTTTGCGATCGCCTATAAGCTTGGGTCAGGCCACTGATAGGCGCTTGACTTTTACGTTGCCAACTGTCTGCTGTGCCTGCCAGAGATCGTACTGCATTTGCTGATTTAACCAGCTTTCCGCAGAGGTATCAAAAGCTTTTCCTAGTCGGATAGCCATTTCGGGACTAATACCTGCTCTACCATTTAGGATAGCGGACAGGGTTTTCCGACTGACACCTAGCGCTTCGGCAGTCTCTGTTACAGTCAAATTCAAAGGTTCAAGGCACAGCTCTTTGAGAACTTCGCCAGGATGCGGCGGATTGTGCATTTTCATCAGTGGTAGTCCTCAAGATTGACATCACAAGCATCAACACCTTCAAAGCTAAACGTAATTCGCCAATTTCCTGACACTCTTACCGACCATGTTTCGCTACGTTCCCCCCTCAGCTTATGAAGCATGAGTCCAGGAAGACGCATGTCTTTCGGAGAAGTCGCAGCGTTGAGGCGAGCCAAAATCATCCTAATTCGCTTAGCATGCTTTGGCTGAATACCTCGGCTGGTTCCTGATTCAAAGAATTGCTTTAATCCCCGATGCCTAAACCCGATAATCATACGAAGATCGTAACTTATAACGTTACTAGTTACAATTCACACCGAGATGACTTTATTGCTGGGTTAGTCTGTCAGGGTGGTCTGCTGTTTGTTAATGATACTGGTGAGTGCAAAAACGCTAGGACGTGGGTGAATTCCAATCATAGGACAGCTAGCATGCAATCAATAGGTCGATAGCTGCAACTTATCTTAATATTGGATTAACTTGCAGGTAATTTCCATTTCCTATGTCCTACGACCTAATCACTTCTGCTAATGAGGTAACGGCCTCAGCTCCGATCACAGCTTCGGCAACGACTAAAGAGCGTTCTAACTGGATGCAGCAGCTAAAGAGCGATCGCTTTGCTAGCCGTCATCTGGGGCCGACCGAGACAGAAATTAAGCAGATGCTGAAAGTGCTCGGTATGGAAACGGTCGAATCGCTGATTGATGCAGCGGTGCCAGCAGGCATTCGATTGAGCCAGCCGCTGAAGGTTGACGCGGCGCTGAGCGAAACGGAAGCGCTCCAAAAGATTGCGGAGATAGCCGCGCAAAATCAAGTCTATCGAAGCTATATTGGCCTGGGCTATCACGCCTGTGTCACACCGCCTGTAATTCAGCGAAATATTTTAGAAAATCCGGGCTGGTATACCCAGTACACGCCCTATCAGCCAGAGATTTCTCAGGGCCGTTTAGAAGCGCTGCTGAACTATCAAACGATGGTCACCGATTTAACGGGGTTAGAAATCGCCAATGCCTCGCTGCTAGATGAAGGCACGGCGGCGGCTGAAGCGATGAGTATGAGCTTTGGCGTCTGTAAGAATAAGGGCGCGATCGCAGCCAAGCGATTTTGGGTGTCAGCGGCCTGCCATCCTCAGACAATAGATGTGATTCGCACCCGCGCACAGCCCCTGGGCATTACTGTTGTCGTTGGCGATCACCGTCAGTCAGTAGCCACAGACGAGCCTTACTTTGGCATGTTGTTGCAATATCCCGCTACAGATGGTGCTATCTATGACTACACCCAGTTTATAGAACAGGCTCATGAGGGTGGGGCAATTGTTACTGTTGCGGCTGATCTGCTGAGCCTGACGTTGCTAAAGGCACCGGGCGAGTTTGGTGCAGATATCGCTGTTGGCAACACTCAAAGATTCGGCGTGCCGCTAGGCTATGGCGGGCCTCATGCCGCTTATTTTGCCACTAAGCAAGCCTATGCGCGTAAGCTGCCTGGTCGCCTAGTTGGACTCTCGAAAGATAGTAAAGGTACTCCCGCCCTACGGCTGGCTTTGCAAACTAGAGAACAGCATATTCGCCGCGATTCTGCGACTAGTAACATTTGTACCGCTCAGGTTCTGCTCGCTATTATCGCTAGCACCTATGCGGTATATCACGGCCCAGAAGGTCTAAAGGCAATTGCCAGCAGAATCCAACAGCTCACGAGTGCCTTGGCGAGTGGATTGGAAAAGCTGGGCTATGAACTGGGCAATCAGCCTGTTTTCGATACGCTAACGATTAAAACTGGAGAGCAAACGGCAGATATTATTAACCGGGCGCTCGAACAACAAGTCAATCTCCAAATCGACTCAAATACAACAGACCCGCTCGCTACTGTTGGTATTTCTATCGATGAAACAACAGACCTTAGTCAAGTTACTGAACTGCTGACAATATTTGCAGGGGACAGTCCTGTTCCTAGCTTAGAGTCTCTGGTGCCAGAGTCACTGCCCGCTTCACTGAGCCGCACGTCTAGCTATCTCGCGCATCCTGTATTCAATCAGTATCACAGTGAAACAGAGCTATTACGCTATCTCTATAGCCTGCAAAAGAAAGACCTTTCTTTGGCTGACGCTATGATTCCGCTGGGATCTTGCACTATGAAGCTGAATGCAACTGCCGAGATGATGCCAATTACCTGGCCAGAGTTTGGCCAGATTCATCCGTTCGCACCACTTGCTCAAACCAAAGGCTATCAATCACTTTTCACTCAGTTAGAAGACTGGCTGTGCGAGATTACTGGCTTTTCTGGAATTTCGCTGCAGCCCAATGCTGGCTCTCAGGGCGAATATACGGGCCTGTTAGTCATTCGTAAATATCACGAAAGCCGTGGCGAGGGACATCGCAATATCTGCCTGATTCCTCAGTCTGCCCACGGTACTAACCCAGCCAGTGCGGTGATGGCAGGGATGAAGGTCGTCGCGGTGAAATGTGACAGTGACGGCAATATCGATGTAGAAGATTTGATTGCTAAAGCTGAAAAGCACAAGGCGAATCTGTCGGCGCTGATGGTCACCTATCCATCTACTCACGGTGTCTTTGAAGAGAGCATCAAAAACGTCTGTGAGATTGTCCATGCGCGGGGCGCTCAGGTCTATATGGATGGTGCCAATATGAACGCGCAGGTCGGTCTATGCAGTCCTGGGGATATTGGCGCGGATGTTTGTCACCTGAATTTGCACAAGACTTTTTGCATTCCGCATGGGGGCGGTGGCCCAGGGGTAGGGCCGATCGGAGTGGCGGCTCATCTAGTTCCCTTTTTGCCAGGTCACAGTCTGATCGAGATAGATCAGGAGAACGGCGCGGATAGAAGAATTGGCGCTGTTGCGGCTGCGCCTTGGGGCAGTGCAAGCATTCTGCCTATTTCCTGGATGTATATTCAGATGATGGGGCCAGATGGCTTGAAGCAGGCGAGTGAAGTGGCTATTTTGAGTGCTAACTATATCGCCAAGCGACTAGAAAATCACTACAGCATTTTGTACAAAGGCAGCAGTGGACTGGTTGCTCATGAGTGCATTATTGACTTGCGTGAGTTCAAAAAGACGGCGCAGGTGAATGTGGATGATATCGCCAAGCGCATGATCGATTACGGTTTTCATCCGCCCACAATGTCCTGGCCAGTGGCTGGAACTATTATGGTGGAGCCGACCGAGAGTGAGTCTTTGAGTGAGCTTGACCGCTTTTGCGATGCGATGATTGCCATTCGCGCTGAGATAGAACAGATTGAATCGGGTGACTGTACGTTGGCAGAGAGCCCTTTGCACTACGCGCCTCATACCACTGCTGACTTAGTTGGTACGTGGGAGCGGGCGTACTCTCGTGAGGTGGCTGTTTTCCCGACTGAATGGACACGCGATCGCAAATTTTGGCCCAGCGTCAACCGGATCGATCAGGCATATGGCGATCGCAACCTAGTCTGCACCTGCCCGTCAATGGACGAATTCACAGAATAGCTCCCATCCCCCAGTAGCTAAGCGTAGCCCCTCGGTGACTGAGCGTAGCCGCAGCCACTCCCCATTCATCATTCCGCCTTCACACTTCCTCCTTTCTCCTATGCCTCACTCCGCTCAGGTCATCTGGCAAACTCCGCCCGAGCCCATTGCCAGTATGCTCGATACGCCACGTCTGCCGGCAATCTCATTCTCACCAGCTGCAGACTGGATTGTTGAACTGCGCTCAGCCGGACTCAGGCCCATCAGAGAGCTGACCACACCCAAGCTAGGACTCGCTGGCGTTCAGCTAAATCCTCAAACCTGGGGACCTGCCAAACCCGGCTACTACTGTGGGCTATCTATTCGCCGCCGAGACGAAGAAAATGCTAGACCGATCGAGCTGCCGCCCAATCCGCGCATCCGCAACTTAAGCTGGTCAAAATGTGGGCAGTATCTGTCTTTTACTCAAACTCACTTAGAACAGAACTCGCAAGCATCAGAATCACCAAGGGACGAAACCCAGCCGACCACAGGCGGTATTAGTCTTTGGGTACTAGAGCTAGCAACTGCCAAAGCAAGAGCGCTGACTGGGCCTATTCTTCATAATATCGGCGGGGGGAGTCCGGCCCGCTGGCTACCAGATGGCAATATCATCTGCCGAATTCGCACGGAGTTGGGGCCGCCGCCCGTTGCGCCAAAGATTCCTGATGGCCCGGTGATTGAAGAGAATCTAGGCAAAGTAGCGCCTGCTCGCACTTTTACCAACTTGCTAGAAAATGCTCACGATGAAGCACTGCTGGAATATTATTTCACATCTTCTATCGTCAAAATCTCATTAGCGGGTGGCCAAACTCCCATTGTTGGCCCAGATCTGTATACCGGATTCTCGCCTTCTCCTGATGGCCAGTGGCTGAAGATTGTCAAGGTGAAAAGACCTTTCTCCTATCAGGTGCCGCTTGCTCGTTTTCCGCGTGAGGCCAGTATTATCAGCCTTCAGGAAAGTGTCCAAGAAGACGGTGCCCAAGAAGACGGTGCTCTAAACAACAACTCACAACAGAACGCATATCTGATCTCCGATCTGCCCCTGGCCGAAGAAATTCCGATTGACTTTGACTCAGTAAGAGCAGGTAAAAGAGCCTCTGGCTGGCGAACAGATAGACCCGCCACGATTTATTGGGTAGAGGCACTAGATGGTGGCGATGCCCAGATTGAAAGCGACTATCGCGATGCCGTTTATACGCTGTCTGCGCCGTTTGTCGATCCGCCAGATCTGCTGTGGAAATCTGCGCTGCGTTTCAACAGCTTAGTATGGGGAGACGATACGACCTTGCTAGCTTATGAAGTTTTCTATAATACGCGACAGATTCGCACCTGGAGACTGTTTCCTAACGATCCTCAAGCTGCGCCCGTACTATTAGAAGCGCGAAACTTTCAAGATGCCTACAGCAGTCCTGGCAATCCAGTCACAACGCCAGGGCACTACGGCTGGCCAGTGCTGCTGCTATCTGAACAAGGCGATATTTACTTGAGTGGGAGAGGCGCTACGGCAACGGGCGTTGTTCCCTTCTTAGATCGGATGAATTTAGAGACTCAGGAAAAAGAGCGCATATGGCGATCACCTCCAGACACTTTTTCTAGGGTTCAAAGAATTCTCGATCCAGCCGCTACTCAGTTTATCGTTCGCCAACAAACTCAAACAGAACCGGGTAACTACTGGCTGCATACAAGCAGCCAACCAGAAGGCCAACCAGAAGATAAACGAACCGCGCTCACCGCTTTTAGTGACCCTTTACCTTGGTACAAAAACGTTCATAAAGAGGTTGTTCGCTATACTCGCGCTGATGGGCTAGATTTGTCTGGTACCTTGTATTTGCCGCCTGGTCACGATTTAGAGCGCGATGGGCCTCTGCCAACGCTGCTGTGGGTCTACCCAGAAGAACATAAAAGCCGAGAGACGGCTAGTCAGGTGACTCAATCAGAAAACACCTTTGGCAGGCCGACTCGCGCCTCTGCGCTGTTTTTGTTGACTCAAGGCTATGCGCTACTGTCTGGGCCGTCAATGCCTATTATTGGCGAAGCTATAGTAGAACCGAATGATACCTATTTAGAACAGTTGATCGATAGCGCGGCAGCGGCGGTGGATTATTTGGTGAAAAGAGGGGTGTGCGATCGCGCTCAAATTGCCATCGGTGGCCATTCATACGGCGCGTTCACGACTGCTAATCTCCTGGCCCATACCGATCTTTTCTGTGCTGGCATTGCCCGCAGCGGCGCATACAACCGCAGCCTCACACCCTTTGGTTTTCAAGGCGAACAGCGCAACTATTGGCAGGCAACAGCAACCTACAACCGCATGTCTCCTTTCACCAACGCTGACAAAATCAATCATCCGCTGCTGCTGATCCACGGTGAGGCCGATAACAACTCTGGCACCTACCCCATGCAGACAGAACGCCTTTATGAAGCGATCAAAGGACTTGGCGGCATCACCCGCTACGTTAGCCTGCCGTATGAAGAACACGGCTACCGCTCAAAAGAAGCCATCGGCCATGTTCTTTGGGAAATGGTGCAGTGGCTAGATACCTATGTAAAACGTGAAGTGTGAAACGTGAAGTCATTTGAAGTCTTGGCTTTCAAATTTTGACTTTCAGGTTCTAACTTTCAAATTTCGACTTTCAAATTTTGACTCTGTCGCTAAACTGGTGATCAAGTTAGGACTCTGCTTGAGATATGCGGTTAATAGAAGCGCTAGGGAGATAATTTTGTGATGGTACAGACTTCGTCTTTTGCACCTGCGACGACTAGCACCGAAACGGCTTTCACTCTCAAGTTTGAGCAGGTGGGTATTCACGATGTTCCGATCGTAGGCGGAAAGAATGCGTCTCTAGGAGAGATGATTCAGCAGCTATCATCTCAAGGTATCCGTGTGCCCACAGGATTTGCGACGACGGCGGCAGCCTACAACTATTTTATCAAAGCCGGTGGTTTAGAAGAGAAGATGCGATCGCATCTAGACACACTAAACACCGAAGATATCCAAACGCTGCGCGAATGTGGCCAGGCCGTTAGAGACCTGATTCTAGAAACGCCTTTTCCGCCAGAGCTGGAGGCTGCAATTACCGCTGCCTATATAGACCTGTGCGATCGAGTAGGTCAGCCGGCTCTCGATGTCGCCGTTCGCTCTAGCGCCACCGCCGAAGATCTGCCTGATGCTAGCTTTGCCGGACAGCAAGAAACCTATCTAAACATTCACGGTGTCAAGGGCGTTTTAGATGCCTGCCACAAGTGCTTTGCCTCTCTTTTTACCAACCGGGCCATCTCTTATCGGGTTACCCAGGGCTTTGATCACTTTTCTGTTTCACTTTCTGTCGGGGTACAACAGATGGTGCGCTCTGATTTGGCTACCTCGGGCGTGATGTTTTCAATTGATACTGAATCTGGCTTCAAGGATGCCGCTCTGATCACCGCCGCCTATGGACTGGGCGAAAATGTTGTGCAGGGAACGATCACGCCCGATGAGTACCTGGTATTCAAGCCGATGCTACAGCAGGGCTACCGTCCGATTTTGAAAAAGCAGCTCGGTAGCAAGGCGCTAAAGATGATCTACGACAGCGGTGGTAACAAACTGGTCAAAAATGTGGCTGTAGAGGAGCGTGATCGCCAGCGCTATGCTCTCAGTGATGACGAGGTTCTGACGCTGGCCAGGTGGACCTGCACCATTGAAGATCACTACTCACAGGTGCATGGCAAGCTGACGCCGATGGATATCGAATGGGCCAAGGACGGCAATACTGAAGAGCTGTTCATTGTGCAGGCGCGGCCTGAAACCGTTCAGTCGCAAAAGTCTGGCTCTGTGCTGCGTAGGTATCGACTTCAAGTAGACCAGATGCCAGCAAATCAAAGCCTGCTAGCGCCGCTAACGGTGGGGCAGGCTGTCGGTGAGATGATTGGCCAGGGCCCTGCTCGGATAATTCACTCTGCTGCTAATATTGCTGACTTTCAGCCGGGCGAAGTGCTAGTCACTCAGCGCACCGATCCAGACTGGGAGCCGATTATGAAGCAGGCCAGCGCCATTGTCACTGACCAGGGTGGGCGAACCTGCCATGCGGCGATCATTGCTCGCGAAATGGGTATTCCGGCAATTGTCGGCTGCGGGGATGCCATCCGCACGATTCAGCCGAATCAGCCGATCACAGTCACCTGCGCTGAAGGTGAAGTGGGCAAAGTATACGAAGGATTGATCCCCTTTGAGGTAGAAGAAGTCGCTATTGATAACCTGCCGTCTACGCGCACCCAGATCATGATGAATGTGGGCAATCCAGAAGAAGCGTTTCGGCTGGCGGCTATCCCTTGCGACGGGGTGGGGCTAGCCAGGCTAGAGTTTATCATTGCTAATCATATTGAGGTTCATCCGCTAGCGCTGCTGCACTTTGAGCGGCTGACGAATGAACAAGATAAAAGAGCGATCGCCAAGTTAACAGCGCTATATGCTCGCAAAGCTGACTACTTTGTCGAGCGTCTGACTCACGGAATTGCCATGATCGCAGCGGCCTTTTATCCCAATCCGGTGGTGATTCGACTCTCGGACTTTAAGAGTAACGAATACGCCAATCTACTGGGCGGAAAAGACTTTGAACCCGCCGAAGAAAATCCAATGATTGGCTGGCGCGGGGCCGCTCGCTATACCGACCCTAGCTATCGCGAGGCGTTTGCCCTAGAGTGCATAGCTCTTAAGCAAGTACGAGATGATATGGGCCTAGCCAACGTGATTCCGATGGTGCCTTTTTGCCGAACGCCCGAAGAAGGTCAGGCCGTACTCGATGAGATGGCTAGCCATGGTCTGGTGCGAGGAGAGAATGACCTTCAGGTTTATGTGATGTGTGAGATTCCTAACAATGTCATCTTAGTAGAAGACTTTGCCAAGATTTTCGACGGCTTTTCAATCGGATCTAATGATTTGACCCAGCTAACGCTGGGACTAGATCGAGATTCGGCGCTGATTGCACATTTATTTGATGAACGCAGTGCTGGCGTGAAAAAGATTGTCAGCATGGCCATTGATGGCGTAAAACGCGCCCACCGAAAGATTGGCCTGTGCGGTCAGGCACCGAGCGACTACCCTGAGTTTGCTCAGTTCTTGGTAGAAGAAGGCATCGACTCGATTAGCCTAAATCCTGACTCGGTGATTAAAACAACGTTGGCGATCGCCCAAATAGAACAGAGGCTTCAATAGCGGCTAGTGAAACTGCTGTCTGGTTTCGTCGGCTCTATCGTTTTTTACCGAATCGATTCCTCAGAACGATGAACAGCGCTCAAATGGTCATCCGAGCGGTCTAGGCTGACTGGGCCAGAGCCGTAAGCAGTGACCATCAGCAGTCCGCCGATAATAGCCAGGTTCTTTAAAAACTGAGTCATCTGAGTGGGATCGACTAGAGGATTATGAAACACTAAAGTCGCTGGGACTAAGAATAACAGCAGTAGAGTGGAGCCAATCTTAGCCTTGTATCCCACAATTAAAGCAGCGCCACCTAATAGCTGAAAGGCAATGGTGAAGACGGTTACTATTGCCGCTAAAGGTAATCCAGCGCTAGCGATCTGCTGTTGTGTGCCGGAAAAATTAGAAAGTTTGCCGATACCGCTATTGATGAAGATAACGGCCAGGAAAGTCCGAGCGATTAGGGGCATATATTTTTGAATGAGCATGACAGATGTCTCCTAGTTTAGACAAGTGGTGTTTTAGTCGGGTGTTGCTGGAATTTAGCGATTTGAGGATGTGAGACTTGAGAAGATGAGACCTGAGGCGGTGGGATAGAACGCTGTAGAGGCGAGGGAGAGAGAATAAGGCGAATGGCGCGATCGCCTAACCCATAGCTATGTAGCCAGCTCAACAGGACTAGCAAGCGACTGCGGAAACCCGGCAGATAAACCAGATGAACGCCCAGCCACATCAGCCAGGGTAAAAAGCCGGTTAGCAGAACAGGGCCAATCTTTCCTACGCCACCGTAGCTGCCGATGATGGCCAAGCGACCTTTGTTAAAATAGCTGAATGGCTGAGGATCTTTTCCTTTGATTTGCCTGCGGATGTTTCGAGCGATCGCCACCCCTTGCTGTAACGCTTCTGGTGCTACCCCTGTCAGGGGCTTGCCCTGCTGTTGCACATACGCCAGGTCACCAATTGCATAGACATTGTCGTAATCGATTAGCTGTAGCGTGTCTCTCACTTTTACTTTTTGCTTATCGGTCTGTTCAAGCGCAATAGCTGCTTCTGGCACCGCCGCTTTTAGCCCAGCTGCCCAAACAACCGTTGTCGTAGGCAGGCAAGAGCCCTCTGCAAACGTTACGGTTTGAGCGCTCACCTGACTCACTCGCATATTGAGCATTACCTCCACATTCAGACGGCTAAGCTTACGAGCGGTATAGCGACCTAAGCGACTCGGCAGATTGTTTAAAAGCGTGTCGCCCGACTGCACGATGACAATTCGCATCTCTCTTAAGTCGAGCGTCGGATAGTCTTTCTTAACCGCCTTTTTCAGTTCAGTTAGTGTGCCAGCCATCTCAACGCCAGTTGGCCCGCCACCAACGATGACAAAGGTGAGTAGCTGCTGTCGCAGTACCGGATCGGACGTTTGAGACGCTTGTTCTAGGCGCTGAAGAATGTGATGACGTAGTGCGATCGCCTGCTCCAATGTCCTTAGGGGAAACGCATTCTCAACAGCGCCAGAAACCCCCAGATACTGCGTTCGACTGCCCGTAGCCATCACCAAATAATCATAGGGAATGCGGCGACTGTCCGCTTCTATCACCTGATCCGCGAAATCAACTCGCTGCACCTCAGCTCTGAGAAATTGAGACCTCGGTGCGCCTCGCAAAATGGTGCGAACAGGGTATGCAATCAGTTCAGGTTCAATTTGAGCGGCGGCGACTTGATACAGCAGCGGCACAAACGTATTGTAGTTATTTCGATCAATCAACAGTACATCAGCACCACTTTTTGACAGCGATTGAGCCGCTTGCATACCGCTAAAACCTGCGCCTATTACAACAGCTCTCGGACGCCTTTTCATATGTTGCACACCTCTATCTACTCTAAATAACTCTATCTTTCTAAGCTTCGTAGAAACACTTCAGCGGCAAAGCCACCCTCTCGATCTTCTCGCTTACGTGCTTTGATTATGCGTTGGATTCTTTGTAAATACAATAGTATTTTTGATAGGCAGTTTGTCGTTAAATTTTCTACAATAGGCTCTAGCAGAGCGGTAAATTATTGAATCTATTTGAGCCTGATAGGTCACCACCTTGCAAGTGTGTTGATTCGCTGACGACAATTGTCAGCAACCGCTAGCGCCAACACCAGCCCTATTTTTCTTATATCACCCCAAAGGTATCAAAGATAGCAGGGAAGAACCCTAAAGACCGGTCAACTCAAGCTCGGTTTTGCTGAGTCTTTGATCAGTTCTCGAAGCAGAAGTATTCCCACGCCTTGTCTTCATCAATACCTTCTCGTACTATCGGATTCTCTATTTCTCAAAAGCTCAAAAGATAGTTGTTGTGCTATCGCATCTACAAACCGCTCAGCGCGGTTTGTATCCGTTCTCGTCGCTTAAATTCTGAGAGTGCCTGTATCCTCAAAACTTAGGGCTAGCTAATACGGATCAGCTGCATGAACTTAGAGACAGCCTCCGCCCGGACGATATAGCTGAAGAAAGGCGTCAACAGCGCTATCAGCAATATAGTTGATATCTTCTGCCGTAGCAGAAAGTTTGACTTGAAAGAGACGCTTTTCAAACAGGTCTGCTTTGCAAAGCTGGCTAAACTGATGCGCCGCTAAGTCCAAGTCGTCAATTTTGAGTTCTCCTTTAGCAGCTGCGCCTGCTAGTAGCTGAGTCAATCGACGGAATGCTAGTTGTGGGCCAGAATCATAGAATGCACGTGCTAGGGCGGGAAAGCGGCTGGCTTCGGTGATCGCCAGCAGATAGATATGAATAAAAGGTGAAAAGCAAAGGCCGACGTAGTTTTGGGCTAGCTCTCGTAGCGTGATTTCAATACTGGCTGACAGATCCTCTACCTCAAAGATGGCTGCCGCCTGCTTTTTACACTCCCCTTCCATGACTGCCATAAAGAGCTTTTCCTTGTCAGGAAAGTAGTTGTACAAAGTCCCTTTTGATACCCCTGCCTCATGGGCAATTTTGATAGTACTCGCCCCTTCATAGCCAGACTCCAGGAAAACTGTGCGCGCACCCTCAAGAATTTGCTGGGCTTTTGGGCTTGTGAGATCAGGAATAAAAGTGTCTGCCATAAGGAATATTTTGATAACTGAACGGTTCGGTCATGTTGACAATACTTTAGCAGATACGGTATCACTAAATAGTGACTGAACCGTCCGGTCATTTTATTGGCATTCATTCAGCATAGCTATCTGGATTAGCTAGTGTTCCAGAAACTTTGCTCCCTTGCGTCTGCACATAGGATAGAGCGCAAACGCCGTAAATGACCGAACGGTTCAGTCATAAAAAGAAGTCTACACAAAGGAAAAGATGAGCAACTATCCAACTATCCGAATTTTCACTAAGCCAGGATGCCCCTACTGCACAAAGGCAAAGGCGGTGTTGACCGAAGCGGGCCTGCCGTACACTCAGTACGACGTGAAAGAAACGCAGCGCAACGCCGATCTCAGTATCTATGCTTCGGGCGTGGCGACGGTGCCGCAGATCTTCATCGGTGACTATCACGTCAACGGTGCTGAAGATTTAGAGCAGCTTCAACAGAACGGTCGTCTATCTCAGCTGGTTGAGGCTTTGGGCGATTCCACACTTTCTGTTCAGAATATTTCTGACGAAACAGCGCGGCAAGGTGCAGAGGATTGGACGCTGCGTCATGTTGTTTCAGCCACTGATGGCTCTCGTAGTGACGATCCTGAAGCTTGGGCGCTGCTACGGTTTTATAAAGACTTCTTTGGATTCTGGCCCAACACGTTCGCTTATCTCAATCACTGGCCAGAAGCGTACAAGCTCTTTGTCTACTGTCATAACTTTTCTGCTGTAGGTTACGGCAAAAAAGTGCTTGGCCCGCTGAACATGTTCACGGTCGGCTATTCAACCTCTGATGCCCACGGCTGCAATTATTGCCAGGTGCATAGCGCGGCGACTGGGGGTGAACAATCTCTTAAAGCTGTTAAACAATTCAAGGAAGCTAGAGCCGGTAATCGGTCTGAGGGAAATCCATATGGTGACCTGGAGTTGGCGATCGCACAGCTAGCTGCCGAAGCGACTCGCAATGCGGTTAGTGATGAAACCCTAAGTAAAATTCGACAGCTAGCAGAGACGCCTCAACAAGCACAGGAGTTCATCACGGGCGTGGAAATGATGGTCGCTGCCTTTGGCTTCCTCAATGTTTTCAATGACCTCACAGGGTTAGAGCTAGAAGGGCAGTGGGCAAAGCAGGCGAGCGAACAAGCAGGCGTTGAAGCTGGACGACATAGCGCTACTCAGGATGAGAATCCATCGAACCTGGACTATGAACTACCGTCTGGTGGCCCTTCAATTGAAGAGATGCTGGCAAAGTACGGCCAGAAGATTGAAGATTTGGAGGCTTACTGTGAGTCTGAATTTGGTTTGCTGCCCAATTGGGTTCAGCGCTGGCCTCAGCCGCTACAGCGCCTGCATGTTTATTTGTACGGCGAGCTGATGGGCGAGCGGTCTCATACGCTTGTTTCGGCTGAGCTGAAGCATTTGATGGGAAGGGTAAGTGCGATCGCCAAGGATCACGACTACCTAGCAGCGGTTGAAGGATTCATGGCCTACCACACGGCTCTGTTGCAATAAATTACTGGAGATAGAATGACTCCCTCGTTACCTCCCTGATTAAGCAGCCACTCCGAAGATTTCGTTGATGAAGGAGATCTGTCCCCTGACATCTCCTTTGTCAGTACCTT
>NZ_JADEXO010000112.1 GCF_015207105.1 cf. Phormidesmis sp. LEGE 11477 | reverse complement strand
CTCACAGAACTCCAGCGACTAATTGACGTTGTTGCTCAACTGCGTAATCCTGATGGCGGCTGTCCTTGGGATCTCGTGCAAACGCCTCAGAGCCTGACGCCCTACATCATTGAAGAAGCCTACGAAACTGTAGATGCTATTCAAGCGGGTGACACTAAAGATGTAGCCGAAGAACTCGGCGATCTATTGCTGCAAGTTGTCTTGCAGGCGCAGATTTTTCAAGAGCAGGGTGAGTTTGATCTAGGCGATATTGCGAAAGGAATTACCGATAAAATGATTCGCCGTCATCCTCACGTTTTTGGCTCCCGAGATTCTAACTCCAAAGACTCTAAAAAAGAGGCTGATAAAACACTAAAAGCACTGAGTATGACCTGGGACCAAATCAAGTCAGCAGAAAAGGCAGATACTGAAGATCCCGATAAACTTTCACCCAAGCTACAGCGATACGCCAGATCGCTCCCGCCACTCACAGGAGCTATGAAAATCTCTCGAAAGGCGGCTAGGGCTGGATTTGAATGGGATTCTTTGGCAGAGGTCTGGGTCAAAGTAGACGAAGAAATTGCCGAGCTACAGCAGGCTATTCAGTCGGAATCTACTGCCGCCCAAGAGAGTGAGTTGGGCGATGTGCTGTTCTCTCTTATTCAGATTGCGCGGTGGCAAGGGCTCGATCCGACTGCTGCTCTTCAAGGGACAAACCGTCGGTTTATTCAGCGCTTCGCCAGTGTCGAAGCCCAGGCCCAAAAACCTCTACACGACTACAGCCCAGCCGAACTCGATAGCTTTTGGCAACAGGCAAAACAGCAGCTTGCAGCGCGATCGCCCATCTCAAATATAGATGACGAACAACCAGATGCTGCAGTTAGCCTCTAACGCCTGCCAAATCAGGGCCAATCTTGAGCCGAACGGCAATTCCGGTGATATTGTCGTGCCCATTTACCTCATTGGCTAGCTTCATTAAATCATCCATTCCAGCGGCGACCCCTTTTTTCCCTCTCAATATTGGATCGATATGGCTACCTAAATAATCTTCTACCAGATTATTGTCACTTAAACCGTCAGAGCAAAGCAACAATAGCGTATCCTCTGAAAAATCGAGATAGGTGACGCTAGGAAAGAGATTTTCTTGGCTGCGTGGTCCTAGCGCTTGAGTCAGCTGGTAGGCATCTGGACGGTCATAGGCGATCGCCGGATCGACGCCGCGATTAATTTCTCTTTGCCCGACTTCATGATCTGTTGTAATCTGCTTGAGCCCAACGCGCCGGGTATGTTGGTATAGCCGACTGTCGCCGACGTGGGCAACTACTGCCGATGTCCCCTGCAATAGCAACAAAACTAGCGTTGTGCCCATACGTTCATGTCCGGCTCTTTGTTCTTTTTCATTGAGGTCATATATTGCTTGATTGGCTAGTTTCACCGCTGCAATCATCATGTCTTCAGTGGGGAGTGCAGCTTTTGCTTTCGCGTCGTCTGCCTTGGTATCACCATCTAGGAGATTCGGCCAGTGCTCTGCAAAATAGTCAGATAGCGTTTGAGCGGCCAACTGGCTAGCGATTTCTCCACCGTCGTGTCCGCCCATCCCGTCACACAGTACATATAAACAGCGAGCCTGAAGACTGTGAGTATGGTTGTTCGACCGTTTTTGATAGCTGCTAGCGATAGAAAAGCAATCTTCATTGTGATCTCGCATGCGACCTACCTCTGTGCGGCCAGCGTCTTCTAACGCAACCAGTTTCATCGGTAAAACCATCGTGGATTCGTCTACCTCAAAAAGATCGCCGAGCAGGATGCTCTCTAACGGGTCAATCGAGGAATCTGCTGAAGAATCTACTGAAGCCATATCGTCTTTGGGATTAGAAGTGGAGGAATGAGAAGCGGACGTATCTTTGAACCCATCTTTGAACCCAGAGCGAGGGAGAGATGGGCTAGTTTGGGGGTTAGTTTGGGGCGTGGTCGCCGCTGGGGTGGAAAGGAGCGCTTTGCCGATGACAGCGAGCTCTTCTCTAAGCTGTTTTAGAGTATCGGCAGCGGTAACGGCAAGGATGAGCTGCCTATTTTGTCTGAGCGTAGCCACTTCACCCCGGTGAGGCTGAGCCATTAGGGATTTCAAAAAAGCCTGGAGGTCAGAGAGCTGAGGGATTGAGAATTGAGCATCTGTCAGATGAACAGGGTCTTCTGCTTGATCTGCTTGATAGCTGTTTTGATAGCTAGGTAGGGTGAATTGACGCACCCGTAGAGACTGATCGGCGGTGACACTAAGGTTGTCAGCTTGCAAGAGACTAGATCGCCATTGAGGAATCGGCTCAAGACTAGCCCAAAGATCGGTGAGTAGATGAGTCCAGTAAACGGGCTGAAGCGGATCGATGGCGGTCGAGAAAGCTTTGAATAAAGGTGTCGTTGTGGGCTGCTCGGGGGTAATGATCAAGGTCGTTTCATCGACTTCCCAGGCGTCGTAAAGCGGCGGAGCCGCATCTTTGAGCAGCAGATAAGGATAGGCAGCAGCAGGCAGATTTAGAATAGATTGAAGCGTTTCTAAGGTCGGCACAGTGTCGGCATTTGTTAGCTTGGCAAGCTGCTGCTGGAGGGGCGATCGCACGTCAGCTTGATTATCCACCACATACGCTTTGCTAGGATTTAGCACCGTCGATACCTGATAGCGACTGTCTGCTGCTTGACTGCTTGGTTCGGCAGTAGTTGGCAAATCAGCTGCTGGCGAATTAGCTGCTGGTAGGTAAGCATCCGGGACTAGCTCCAACTGGTTGATGGGCATCAGCTTCACCTGTAGCAGTGGCTTGGCCGCTAAAGGTGCGCCGCAGCGCTGGCAGAAGTTGTAGTCGGTTGGGTTGGCAAACTGGCAGTTGGCGCAAATGAGCATATGAGGGGCTAGAGCATTATCTCCAGGGGTGCTTGAGCATAGTGGAAAAGAGCAGAGTGGGAAAGAATCTGTCTGCTGCGAAAACGCTGCTTGGTTTGGATTATGCCCGAGAATGGACGCTACGAGGAAGCGATCGCACTTCTGGCGGACTCAGCGATCGCCACTGGCCTGGTAATAGTCCAGACAGCGTCAGCGCCAGTTCAGTTTTAGAGGCTGTTTTGGGGGCTGGCAGAAACAACGCACTGCGAACCAAACGCAGCGTTGGATAGCCGACTGCCGCTGTCATCCGCCGCACCTGGCGATTTTTCCCTTCAGTCAAGACAATCTCTAACCAGGTGGTTGGTATCTGCTTACGATAGCGAATAGGTGGATTCCTAGGCGGTAAGTCTGGTACTGGGATGACGCTTGCCTGAGCAGGTTTGGTTCGATAGCCACGGATGGTGACGCCAGTCTGTAGCTGAGCGATCGCCTGCTCTATCGGCTGGCTCTTGGCCCCGCACTCTACTTGCACCCAATACTGCCGCCGATGACCAAAGCGCGGATGGCTCAAACGATGCTGCATCGGCCCATCGTTTGTCAGCAGCAGCAGCCCTTCACTATCGCGGTCTAGCCGGCCCACGGTATAGACATCTGGCACAGAGATAAATTCTTTGAGCGTTCGTCGGCCTAGCTCATCCGTAAACTGACTGAGTACGTCATAGGGCTTGTAGAACAGTAAATAGCGGTAGGTCACGTAAGCAAACTTATTAATTCTTGAACTCTATTGACAAATCATCCCAAAGCTAGGGTAGATCGATATTCTAATAAAACAAATTTAGCTCTGTTGTGAGAACTCAAGCCATGGATAACGCAAAAACGTACAAGATGAACTGCACTCTAAAGTTTGGCGATATCTACAGTCAGATTATCGTCTGGCTACTGGTTCTGTTTATTAGTCTGGCCGCTGCTTTAGCGCTGATGGGAGCCAGTCGCCCTGTCTATGCCCTAGCTACCGTCGGCCTGATCTTTGTCCTATCCCTACCGTTCTTGCTCTTTGCCTTTGTGACCACGCTACTCAATCACATTGAATTTAGCGAGGTTGATCCTGACGCTGTCGTGGCCAATTCGCCTGCGGCCACCGCGCGTCTAGCTAGCCAAAGCGCTTAAGCAGCCTGCCTAAAAATCTACTGCCACTAAAATAGCGTTCCTCTGATGCACCTTAAAGATGTACCAGAGGAACGCTATTTATTAGATATCTCAGATAATGAGTATTCAAAAAGAAAGTAGAAAAAAACTTACGGGGCAGACGTTTCTGCTTCTACGCCTTCTTCAACGGCTTCCCCTTCGACGCTCTCTGTGGCCGTTTCAGGCGGCGCGCTCTTTTCACTGACTAGCTCTCGAACGCCATCTTTGTACTGGGTCGGGGCTAGCGCGATCGCCTGATCAAATAGAACTTGAGCTTCCTCGTCCTTACCCTGTTCTTTTAGCACCAGACCTTTGGCCAGCGTCGGGCGAAAATCTGGCTGGCTGGGCGAAGCGGCCTGAGCATCTGCGATCGTCTCGTCATAGATGCTCAGCGCCTGGTCAAAATTCCCTTCTTCTACGTACACCTGACCAAGCAGCAGCTTGACCGAAAGCTTATCGACGCTACCCGGCGAAATCTCATTGTTTTGATCCGCAGTATTCAACGTGTCTTTGAGCAGGCCGACTGCACCTTCGGTTCGCCCCTGACTTAGTAGCAAAGCGACTAGCCCTTCCAAAGCTGGAACATTACCAGGGGACTGAGTCAAAACGCTGCGATAGACCTGGGCAGCACCTTCTAAATCGTTGAGCTGCTGCTTGGTTTGAGCTAATAAAACCGCATATCTAGGCTCGCCAGGATTGAGCGCCACCAGCCGCTCCAAAGGTTCTACCGTTCCTTGCAAATCGCCTAGCCTGCTTTTGGCGTAGATAATGCCAGAGAGCGCTGTTTGGTTGTCAGGCTCTCGGCCAAGCACTGCTGTGTAGCCTTCGATCTCACCCTGTAGCTGGGCGGTCTCGTCTACCGTCGGCTGAGTCGATGCTGAGTGTGAGGAGTTGCTGCTAGAAGCTCGGCCATTGATGCCAAACAGGATAGGAACAGCGACAAAGGCTGCAACCGCCGCAATCAACACACCCCTGACCAGCCAACTGTCTTTCTTTAACGCCATAGTATGCTCCTTATCGAACTGTTCATCGAATTGCCATCGAATTATCTATCGAACTGTCTATTGAAATACGGTCTATCTAGACACGATTCATCAAAATAACTTGCTCATACTAGCCTACCCTTCTCCTTCGCCTCTACTGCAATGCATCAATCCTTCGCTGCATTAGTCCTTCATTGCTCTAGGTATAGTCGATGCGTATTTCTTCTAAGCAAATTCTGAGCGGGGAAAAAGTACGGATTCACCACCGACGGACAGAAAAGATAAGCAGTAACTTGAAAGAAAACCGTTGGCGGCTCCAATGAGTAGGATCGCGATCGCACATCGATTTAATCTTTTTGATATTTTTTACCGCTAGAAATGTTTTCTTTCTGACAAGAACCGTGAAGGCTCAGTCATAGAAGCGAGTTGTTCGCGCTAGCCTATGAGGAATCTTATAGCTAGCCTATGAGGAATCTTGTAGAAACCTAGCAAGTGCGATTGCTAGTTATATGATTGTCACGTGTTACGGGTGAAGGCTTTTCTTGGTCTTTTACCATTAAAAATCGCAGGTACAGTTCAGGAGTTTGAGGATTGATGAGTTCTGCCGCTAGCCGCCCCCAAAAATCCGTCAGCGAATCCGATAATACCGATTTGAATTCGACTCAGACAGAGTCAACCGCAGAGTCAGCCACTACCCCAAAGACCCAACTGCGTCAGCCGCCTAATCGGTCGCTGCTACAGCCGCCCGCTCGGCCTAAGCCACCTGTTCGCCCGGTGACGCCTGCTGTGCCACCTTCTCCCGAAGGTGCAGAAGTAGCTCTCGAAGCAAAACCACCCGCTCCTCAGCGCCCCGGCCCGATTTCACTACCGAGCGAACCGAGACAGTATCGAGCAATTGGTTTGCTAAAAGGAAAGTATGTCGCTTCTGAAGAGCAGCTGAACCGAGGTGACATTCAGGCAGAAGACGGCACGCTCATCGATGCGGTCCTACTAGGGCGAGTTACCAGCCTACTCAAAAAGCATATTGACTTAGAGAAAGATCATCTCTGGGTGGTCTACCCGCGTACTCTTTACAAAGACGATCTAAAAGATAGCGCTGAGGCAGACTCCGAGCAGCAGCTCTCTGAGCAGCAAGCAACAGATGAACAGGTAACCGACCAATCGAATCTCAAAAGCTCTAATACCGAAAACTCTGAGGCTGAAAGCTCTAGTGCCGTTGAAGCCTCAGTAGAGACGACTACTAGCTCACGAAATGACAGCTCAAAGCAGGAAAACTCAGGCAATGAGAACTCAGAGGAGAAAGTTCCAGCGCTGCACGTACAGATTGTCGGCGTCTGGGAGCCTGAGCTGCTCAATGCAGAAGCGATGGAGCAGCCTGAAGAGACCCGTCCGCTCTCTAGTAAAGAAGCTGAGGTGCTGTGCGATCAGTTTTCGATTAGAGGAGAGGTCGCTAAGTACTCTGAGGAGCTAGGCGAGATTACAGTCAACATCGTTCAGAAGAGTAAGTCTGAAAATACTAAACCTAAGCGACCTTTCAAGCTATTAATTAACGGTCAACTCAAAGGGCGAACGACTGGTTACTTTTGGGACTTAACGGTCGAGAGACAAGCGGGCAAGCTAGTGCTCAAAGAAGGCAAATCAGTTGGCGTAGTCCCACCAAAGAGAAAACCAAAAGGTCAAAAGGGGGGCAAGCGACGTCCACCGTCTAATAGATCCAAAGGAGCGGCAGGCGCACCTAAACCCAAACCTAAGCCCAAGACGGCTAACAAGACAGAAGCTAGTACGACAGAAGCCAGTACGACAGAAAATAATTGAGCTCAGCTTATTAAGGGATCTTCTGCGCCGCACGCTATAAGGTTGCGCCCCTGTATGCTGCATGTTTTGGGCAGTGTCCTCAACCCACAGGTTCTCAACTCACGGTGTCTTAAACCATATCGATCTGTGGTCCCCAGCTATCTTGGGGCATAAACCGCGTGTCGGTCGGCAGCGAGGCGATCGCACTAGTCAGCTCAAACTCGCCTGCCTCAATCCTCTGCTTGAGATCTAGTGCCACTTGACTAGAAAGATAAACGCTGGCCAGTGGCGCAGTCCTGACTGTTTTGCCATCGAGCATGATCCGGCCTGACTTCAGCTGGGCGTAGCTAACCAAACCAAACGTCGGTCTGACTCTTCTAGGAATCGAAAAATCAACCACAGGTGCCACTAGCTCTTCATCCTTGACCGCACAGCAAGCTAGCACCGCCCGATCGAGAATTGGAATCGGAATGCCAACGCCGAGCATCAGCGAAGGGCCGTAGCCTTTGAAATAACAGCCGCGTACCCAATGAGCATCCATCCGCTTGGCATCGCCGATCAGGGCAACGGTAGCTGCCGGACCGACCGGGGCGCGATTGGGCAAGCGGCGCTGTAAAGGAAAGTGCTGAGTTCCTTCCCAAGCGATATAGCCTTCGCCGCCGCCGAGTAGAATTCGAGTGCCGATGCCGATAGTTTGCAGGTCGGGAAGATTGAGCAACGGGGACAGTGCGCCAGTATTGGCATAGACAGCGTTGCCCAAGCGGGGCTGAAGCGGCCCTAGATAGGTAGAGAGCGGGCGATCGCCGCCGTTTACCGCCACGATAAAGTTTTGGTAGAGGTTGCGGGGGTTGAATAGGTAGAACTGGTTGATGCGATCGCGCGTAATCGTCGTATCCAAACTGGCCCGAGGATAGCAGTCTGTCACCTGACCAACGGCGGTTAGGCGCACGGGTTTATCGGCGACTAGATCAGCAATCACGTGGCCACCACCGCGTTCTTCTACCTCACCCTCGCGAATGCTATCTCGGCTAGAGGTGACGAGCTGTCCTGCGCCGATGTAGAGATCTACCGCGCCAAAGCCCGAGTAGGCTAAAACGTTATCTAAGTGGCATTCGACGATTTTGATCGGCGGATCGCTATGGCCCAGATTCATCATCGCCCCAGACCCCTCCATAGGCTCAAAGGCACCTGTGGTGATCACGTCAACTATTTTGGCGGCTTGCTCGATGCCTAGTGTCGCGATTTTGGCTTTGGCTTCGGTGATGGTCCATACAGTGACTTTGCCCTGGCGGATCTTGTCGTTGATTTCGGCAATGGTACGCATGGGTGGATAGTTTAGCGAGGCTGTATGGATAAATCTCAGTATAGGTTGAGGTTTGTATCACATATAGCTTTCCGCAATTGGATTACTACACCACGAAAGGTAACCCTTGACAGCACGCCTCATTCACTTTCTGTATACAACGGTAGTTAGTCTCACTCTTGGCAGGTAGAGAGGTCAGCCTCAATGGTACAAGCACCCTCTAAAACAATAGCCTTGGCGGAGTTTCTGCAATTGCCGGAAATGAAACCTTCCAGTGAATATATCGATGGCCAAGTTATCCAGAAGCCAATGCCCCCAGGAAAACATAGCGTCATTCAAGGGGAACTTGTGCCTGCTATTAACGGGGTAGTAGGGCCTAAACGGATTGTCCGTGCCCTTCCTGAGCTACGGTATACATTTGGCGGGCGCTCTACGGTTCCTGACATAGCAGTCTTTCTTTGGGATCGCATTCCCCGTGACAAGAATGGAGAGGTTGCTAGCACGTTTCCATCTACACCGGATTGGACGATTGAAATCTCTCCCGATCAAAGCCAGACAGGGGTCACAATAAACATTTTGCATTGTCTACAGCATGGAGCGGAAGTGGGCTGGTTAATTGACCCTAAAGAACAAACTGTGTTTATCTATCGTTCAAAACAAACGCCTGAAGTCTTGGACGAACCGGATAATATTCTTGCCGTACCCTCGTTTGCAACAGAGTGATGACTTACGCTCAAGGAGCCGTTTGGTTGGTTGTTGGAGCAAGTCAGGAATAGTTGGCACTACTATGCACCCATGTCTTAACGACCGTTTTTGACACATGCTGGAAAAACGGTCAAAAAGCTGCTTTTTGACTCTAATTTACGTTTCAAAACCTATGTCATAATCAAAGTATCAAAAGTGAGTAGCCTCTGAGAGTTTTGAAACGTGAAGATAGGATATGCCAGAGTTTCGACGCCTGACCAAAATATAGAGCTTCAGACAGATGCTTTGGAAGAGGCAGGCTGCGAGAAGATTTTTAGTGATCGCGGTGTGAGCGGTGTGAAGGCTGAGCGACCTGGATTGGATAAGGCGCTCGACCAGATTCGCAAAAAAGACACGCTGGTCATTTGGAAGCTTGACCGCCTGGGTCGCTCGTTGAGCGATCTGCTGAGTATTGTTGAAGGATTGAAGGAGCGAGGCGCGAACTTTGCCAGTATCCAAGATGGCTTCGATACCTCTACAGCGTCAGGGAAGATGGTGTTCTCTGTGATTGGGTCGATGGCTGAGTATGAGCGCAACCTAATTCGAGAGCGGACGATGGCAGGATTGAAAGCAGCGCGCGCTCGTGGCCGGATGGGTGGTCGTCCGAAAGCGCTAGATGAAGGACAAGTCAAAGTTGCGATCGCATTGGCTAATGAAGGCGAGCTGATGATTAAAGAAATCTGCGAGCAGGTTGGATGCTCACGTTCTACCTACTATCGTCAGGTTGCGCCTCAGCTTAAAGAGAAGACAACCGAAACACCTGTTACAGGTCTGAGCAAAAGTGAGCTTGAACTAATTGGCTTCGACCCGTACGACTCGAAGTACCCAGAATCACGCCGCCTAGTAGCCTGTATAGAAACAGCTAGAAAACTAGCGGCGGCAGGCAAGCGATTGCACTGGGGCCAGATTCGCAAGCAGGCAAACAAATCCGTTGACTTTCACATTAAGTGTTACTACCTCACCCCTGGTAGTCGTGCTCATGCTCAGATCGGCCCGTTGATTCGTCAGTTCTATGACGATGCTAAGAAAGGGAAGGTTGAGAGGAAATGAAGGCAGTCACAGCTATGGATAGTCGTTGTATGACTGCACTATTGTGTGTCCATGTGAGGAGTTAGTTAGATGGAAGATCAAGTGTCACAAACAAAGCCGAAAGCTGATGGAAACTCAGAGCTTACCCGTCAACTGAACGTGCTCTATGCGTCGTTAGGCAAAGACAAAGTGGAAGCCTGGATAGCGAGTGGTCAAGTGCCTAGAATAGGTTGTAGTCCAGCCTCTCGGGAATCATTGATCCGAGCTTTGTACAAAGCAGGTACCAACAGTGGACTGGTTATTGATGATGTCTAGCTGCGACCCCGGCAACTACTCAAGCATGTCTACTTGTCCCGCCAGAGTTGAGATCGATGAGCAAGAGAAGAAATAGACGATTGGCGATTGCAATAAACGCGCACGACTATGATGCAGTGAAACATATCTTGTCCGTTGAATTCCCCTTATCCTACGCCGTGACAGAAGCGCTAGGGTACGGTGATAGCTTCGATTGTCGCATCCTTTCTCTGCTGATTCAGGCTGGTTTGGATGTTAACGCTGTGATAGAAGGGCATGAGACTTTTCTTATGCAGGCGGCATCGCGCGGAGAACTAGACGCTGTAAAACTGTTGATAGAAGCGGGTGCCGATCCTAATATTAGAGATGATGATGGAGGATTTGCGCTAGACTACGCTGGCACAAGTAGGAACAAGGAATTGTTTATTTATCTAGCTTCCCGAACTTCCGCTGAGTTGAGAGCTATATCTGCCAACTGGTTGTCATCGTGGTATGGTCGAGTGCTAGATAGCATAGCTAATTCAGGGACAAGCTCTGAAATGTAGAAAGAGCAGAAGCTGTCCTATTGGTAACCTGCGCTCATGTCTCTTTATCTCAAAGGTATTTTGAGAATGACTTTCTGGGACATGGAATGAGACACGTTATTTGAGAGTACAGAAAGGTCTAGATAATGAGACTGTTGAGGTAATCGGTTCTCGTTATTACCTTTTCAATCGATTTTTTAAGTTACGGCAAAGAGGTAATTTCTACAAAATGTAGGAAGTTTGGGTCCATGAGTATCAGCGAGGGTTTGAGTGGAGTATGAGCTAAACGTAATGAAAGGTGGGGCTATTGAATTTTTTGTATCTCCAGCTTACCTATTCTTCTTTCTTTGTGCCATTCTTATCTCAGACTGACGTAACTAGATATATTGATAGCTTTATGGATAAACCTTTGACTTCAAAGCGGATTTTGTTTGTATCATCAGATCCTAGCGATAGAAGTCGCCTGCGCTTAGCTGAGGAAAGGAGAGAAATATCACTAGAACTGAGGATAGCTGGCTACGACAAAATCCCTATGCAGGATATAGGCGCAGCTCGAACAAGCGATATACAAAGAGCACTTTTGGACTTTAGCCCTCAGATCGTTCACTTCAGCGGACACGGTACGGGTAGTGATGGTCTGGTGTTTCAAGACTTAACCGGACACAGTAAGCTCGTTAACGGACAGGCTCTAGCAAATCTCTTTGGTGCATTCTCTAATGAAGGTCTAGAGTGCGTAGTTCTAAACGCTTGCTACTCAGATGAACAAGCTAAGTTGATTGCAGAACGTGTCAATTTCGTAGTTGGAATGAGCGAGGAGATAAAGGATAGTGCTGCTATCGCTTTTTCTGTTGGCTTCTATCAGGCGATTGGAGCTGGAAGATCTGTTGATCTTGCGTATGAACTGGGTCGTATTGCTATTCAGACAGCAGGCTTCCCTGAACATCTAACACCAGTTTTGTATAAGGAAGGTCAGTTAGTTTATGAATATCAGAAGCCTCAAATAGATGAGCCGCCAACTATCTGTCCTCCTGGCGCAGAAGAGGTTACTTCTAACATAGCTGAAGCTTGTCAAGAAGCCTATCCTGAAGATATTCGCCTCATCAAGTGGCATATGAATAAAGATGAGGATATTACTATCTTATTCCGCGAACGCAGGCGAGGCTGGTATTTTCAGATGACTCTTTTAGAAAACGCGACCGGTAAGTGGGAAAGTGTCAATAGGGTGAGTCCGTTATTCCTCCCTTTGCTGCAACCAGATGAGTTTGCATGGCACAAGCTAACAGAAGTGGCATCTTCAGAAGATTGGTATGCTATGGATGAGATAGTAAGGTTAGGTCTTGAGCATACAGAAAGTACTATTCATCTGGTCAACCGATTTACAGTTGGCGAGCCAGTTCTAGAAAATGCGATGGAGACTTTTGGAATATATGTTCCTGATGAGCATCTTCTACCTGCGTTCCTCTTTCTAAACAAAGCGAAGGGCTTGCTGCTTATTAGCTACTTCAAGCATCCTGATGGCTTTGCAAAAGAAAACATGCTGTGTGACGATACTACTAATGAATGTCGAATCTTTTCTTCTCTAAAAGAAGCTCAGAAAAGTCTTGAAATAAAACTGTCTTGATATGCCTTCAGCATGAACTGAGTTCAATCTCCATATAACGAGACGCGGTACAAGGCGAGGTGATACTTAGAGGCGATCACCACATCTAAAACTGGGTTCTCATTTCTCCGCATTATACGACCGCCACCATGAGCCAAGCCCTTAAAGATGACGACGTTTTGTGTCATTTTCCAGTGACTGAAAACTGCCTATTTCAAGAGCTATTTTATACGCTCACCCTCATCTCCTCCGCTGCTTGCTGTGTAATCGACTACGGCTGATTATTCCAGCATAATGGTTGTCTCAAAACTTGTAACAGCATTTGCTTTTGAAGCACGTTGACAAGCTAAAAAGCTATAACTTGATATCAGTTGCGTATATCACAACTGATATCAAGTTACATGTGTCAGAAGGGTTCGTTAAAGACACTTTAACTCTAATATCGGTCTCAAGATGGGAAACGGAAGCACGCTCTATCTTTGCGACCTTTCGGCATGTTTCATAAATAACTGACGCTACGAGTTTTGAGACGGAATTTATGCTGAAGCTATCTGCTGAAAGCAGTCGAATCCGCAAACCAGCGGAGAAAAGGAGAACGTGCAAAGTCTGCTGAAGCGGCTAGTTCTTAGTCACCGGCAGATAAGATAGAACATCGTCACCTTTGGGTCGGCGTAAACGACTTATTCAAGGCTCGCTGTGCCTTATTTTCATGCTGGTAAGCAGATTTCTAGCTTACTTAACGCTTGTTTACCAAGTGACTGGTCGAAGTCGCACGGGCGATCGCCTGAAGCTGAACTACCCTGCTATAGCCTGCGTAACGGAAAACTCATCTGGATTGTTGATTACTTCCGAATGTTGATTGGTTTGCAGTTGAGCCCAGTTAGTCAAACTCAACCGATGCTCGGAAGCTAGCCGATACGTTCGTAAAAATCGTTAAACCAAAACCGATATAGCCCAACTGTGTGGTTTGGCCATCTGCTTGAATAATCAGATAGCCACCGTCTTCCGTATTCACTATCACCAACTGATAGCAACCATTTGTCAGCACAAAAGGCAGCAGGTCGCGATCGCCAAACTGCCTTTTGTGCCAAACAGACTCGCTATCTTCATGCATAGCGCCTGCTCATTTTCACCACCAATGACCGAGCCCGCAGCTAACCCCGCTAAGCCACCTGCCGTTTGATTAGCTGTTTGAACACGCCTTCCTCTTGAGCGAGCTGATCAAAGCTTCCTTGCTGCACCACTCTGCCAGATTTGATGACGTAGATACGATCGGCATTGCGGATGGTGCTAAGGCGGTGGGCAACTACGATTCGAGTCACGTTGAGCCGATCTAGGCTCTGACTAACGATGGCCTGAGTTCTGTTGTCTAGGGCGCTCGTGGCTTCGTCTAGTAATAGGATTTTAGGATTTAGGGCCAACGCCCGAGCAATCATCAGCCGCTGCCGCTGACCGCCAGAGAGATTACCGCCGCCTTCACTGATAACGGTATGCATTTCCATCGGAAAGCTGTGAATATCTTCGGCGAAGCCCGCCATCTCAGCAGCGTGCCAGGCATCTTCTAGGCTAATTAAAGCGCCGCCCGAGATATTTTCAAACAGAGAGCCGGCGTTGATACGGCCATTTTGTAAAACAACGCCAAGCTGACGGCGGACGGCGGCAATATCTAGACCCGCCGCGTCTTGGTTGTCGTAATAGACGGTGCCAGACTGAGGCAATTCAAAGCCGAGCAGCAGACGAAGAACGGTAGATTTGCCAGAGCCAGAAGGCCCAACTAGCGCAATAAACTCGCCGGGGCGTGCTTCTACAGTGACATCATCTAGGGTCAGTGGGCCATCCTCTCGGTAGCGAAAAGTCACATGATCGATGCAGATGCGACCGCTCAGGCGACCAGGGTCAGATTTCTGAGTACTGATCTCGGGTGTGGCGTCTAGGATAGGCTGCGATCGCATCCACAGAGGAATCACTTCCAATACCTCAATCACAGTCAGGCTCAGGCTAGTCGCGCCGCTGATAAAGATAGCAAAAGCAGCAACAAAGGCCAAAAACGTACCACTAGAGAGTCCGGCTGATTGAGCCGGGCCCACCAGAGTAGTCGCGATCGCAAACATCCCAATCGAGGTCAGCGTTGGCATCACCGTATTGAAGATATCGACGCCATCTTCTAGCTTTTGGGTACTGACATCGAGCTTGAGCTGCTGCCGGTATCGCTGCGCCCACTGGGCAAAAGCACGCGGTTCAGCGCCCGCTAGCCTCAGCTTAGAAACGCCGTTGATCATCTGCACCATCAGGCCGTAGATTTCACCCTCTAGCTCTAGCAAAGGGCGCTGCTTTTTTAATAGAAAAATGCCAGAGACGATGGTCACTCCCATCACCAGCAAAGCAACAAAGAGCGCCAGCATCGCTAGCCTGCCGCTGTAGTAAAACAACAGTCCTAGATTCAAAAAGGCAAACGCGCCAGAAAGAATCGCATCTAAGGCCGTACCGCTTAGCTTGCGGCGAATTGCATTGACGCTAGAGACTCTAGCTTGCAAGTCACCGCTGGAATAGTCTCGAAAAAAAGACGGATGTAGCTTCAGCAAACGATCCCAGACAGCCGCCTGCAGCACAGAGTCAGAACTGGTTTCTATCCGCATCGCCGCGATCGCCTGAGCAAATTGAAAGCAGCTGCGACCAAACGCGACCGCCAGCAACAATAGCCCTAGCTCAATCAAGGTCATCTCGTTGCCGTAGGGGATGGCATCGTCAATCAAAACAGCGGTCGCCTGAGGAATCGCCATACCCAGCAGGCTCATCGCTACGCCGGTTAGAACGATCATCCACAGATCTTTTCGGTGCCCCTGCAAAGCAAACTTCAGCAGAGCCCAGGCGTTGAGCTGACCGTCGGGCAGGGGGCGGTAGAAAACAAAAGCCCTAGGATCTAGCGTGTTAGCAACAGATTCGGTGACAGGCGATCGCGTCAAACTGACCGGATCTAGCAGCTCATAGCGATTGTCTTTGATCGGCAGCAGTGCCATCGGCAAGTGATCGGCTCGGGTGTAGACCACCATCGGGCCGCTATCTTGGGCCCACCAGGGACCGCGCAGTAAAATCTGTCGTAGGCGTAGCTGAGAAGCTCTGGCGATCGCCTCTAACGGCTCTTTGACCTGCTGGAAATTTTCCGACAGTTGGGGCGCAGAGATGCTGACGCCCAGTACGTGAGCGACTGCCCCAGCAGCGACCAGCAGCGGCGTCTTCGCGGACAAAAAGCTGTCGTCTTCGGGCTGTAGCAAAGAAGCTAACCCTCTCAAAGCCTGATCAGCGGTCTCTTGGTTGAGTGACTGTCGCTGCCGAAACTGCCGTAAGCCGCTCTCACCTTTGTCTGCAATCAGCCTTGCAATTGCGCCCAGCGCATAGCGATGAAAGTGCTCGACCCCAGCGCTGGCATCCGCAAACCTGGCGATCGCATCTGGCGCATAAACCTGTAGCTCTACGCTGCCATTTGCCTGTAGCCAGGTACCTTTGGCCATCGGAAACAAACCGACCGCTGGCGTCAGTGGCGATTCGTCATGGTCTAGCCAGCTAGCGCGGCCCTGCTTTACTTTGACCCATACCATCGCCTGCTTTGAGCCGTAGCGGACACCGTCTCTAAGCGAGATATATTCGGCTGGGTTGGGTTCTATGGGCTTTGGTGAACGAGGAAAATCTTCTATAGTGCTGAAATGATCAAACCAAGGAGTGAGGGATGTCACTGAAGTTGTTAAATGAGATTGTGGCGGAGTTAGCCCTTGGGAGGCCAGCCCCTGAGAGGTCTGCGTTTGGGAGGTCGGCAGTAGCAGGGTTAGGGTCGTAGGCTCGAAGGCGATCGCCACCAATCCATACGTTTGGGGCATACATCCCAACAGATAATCATCGGTCGAAACCGTAAACAAGTAATACCTGGGGCCAGTAGGCTCGCCATCATGCCAGGCAACCGCAAAAATGCCAACAGAGCCCGAAGTCACCTGCCAGAGCTGGCCGGGCTGTTCGAGCGAAAAGGTTTCATTCCCCGATAGCCCTAGGGAATCCGGTTTGTTAGAAGCAGGAGAAAGTACAGAAACCATTGTGTTTTATCTCCTTTATAGAGTCTTCCTTTGTAGAGTTTGTAGAGCGATTTTTGTGGAGCAATTTATAGGGCAGTTCCAGACTGGTTGATCAAAGTGGCGTAGTGCCCTTTGGCCTGCTGCCAAAGCTGTTCATGATTGCCACGCTGAACAACCTGGCCGCGCTCTAGCACGATAATTTCATCCGCATCGCGAATCGTGCTTAGCCGATGGGCCACAATCAAGCAGGTGCAGCCTCGCCGCCGTAGGTTCTGATCGATGATCTTTTCGGTTTCAGAATCTAGCGCACTGGTCGCTTCATCCATAATCAAGATTGAAGGATTGTTGACTAGCGCCCTGGCAATTTCCAATCTTTGGCGCTGCCCGCCGCTGAGATTTTGCCCACCTTCTAGCAGCTCTGCATCATAGCCGTAAGGTAGCGCCAATATTGCTTCTTCGATGGCCGCATCTTGACAAGCACGCTGAAGCTGAGCGTCTGGCACTGTGCTATCCCACAGCGTTAGGTTGTCTCTGATCGACCCGGCAAATAGCAAAATGTCTTGCTCTACCATAGCGATTGAGTTAGTCAAGACTGCCCGAGGAATGTCTTTCCTCGGTTTGTTATCAAAGCAAATGTTTCCTGCCGTAGGCTGATAGAGTCCGGCAATGAGCTTAGCTAGAGTAGATTTGCCCGAACCGCTGCCGCCGACAAAAGCAATGCGCTCTCCGGGCCGAATAGAGAGATTAAAATCTTCGATTAAGGGAGCATCTAGAGGACTGTAGCCAAAGGAGAGATGGGTGATATCGATCGCACCAGATAGTCGAAAATTTGAAGACTGATGAGCGTCGTCTTTGCTAGCCCTAAGTACAGAATCAGACACCGCCGCAGACGCAGCTCTAGGCGCATCGCCAAAAACAACATCTACCTCATTTTCTAGCACATCATCTAATCTCTCTAAATTTCCTTGCAACACCTGCAAAGTATTAGCAAATCCAACTAAATTTCTCACAGGGCCCTGAAAGCTTTGCATCAACAGCTGAAAAGCAACCAGCATCCCGATTGAAAGACTGCCGTGAATTACGCGCCAGCCGCCAATGATCAACAGTGCCAACGTGGTCAGCATAGTCAATAGCGAAGGCAACAGACTCAGCAGTCGGTTAGTAAGACCTAGCTCCTGCTGGGCATTGGTGGCTTTGGTGTAGTAGCCTGCCCAGCGAGCAAAAAAGTCAGATTCTATGCCGGATGCTTTGAGCGTTTCGATACTTTGTAATCCGGCGATGCTGACGCCAGAGGCTTTGCCGTATTCTTGGGCGAGGCGACGGTTCGCATCTGTGCGAGTACGCGAAACCCACTGCAGCGTAATCACGTTAATCGCGGCAAAGGCGACCACAATTAAGGTGAGTGGAATATCGTATTGCCACATCGCGATCGCATAGAAAACAATCATCACCGTGCTAATAGCTGTTGTCGTCAATCGACCCGACAATACCCCCGCTACGCCGTCGTTTAGGCTAATGCGATCGCTAATTTCGCCGGCAAACCGCTGCGCGTAGAAGCCCACTGGCAGCCTCAACACGTGCCACACAAAGCGGCTAGTCATACCGACCGCTAGCTTCACCTTGAGCGATCGCAAATACCGCAGCTGCAGACCCGTTAATACAGCCTGTAGCAGCACCGTAATTCCCATCCCTAACAGCACGTAAGGCAGCCAGTCCAGTCGTTTTGCCAGCAGCACATTGTCAATAAAAATCCGGCTAAAAGCGGGCAAAGCCAAGGTGGGCAGCACTAACAAGAACCCGGCTAGCGTACAAAAAGCCAGTGCGCCCACAGAGCCGCTCAGTCGCTGCTTTAGACTAGCAATGGTGTTAGCAGGTCGCCCACCGCGCACAAACGCTTCACCCGGTGTGAAGGTGAGCACAATGCCTGTATAGCCCTCATCAAAATCAGCGGACGTAATTTTTCTCGGACCTAGCGCCGGATCATTCAAACGGACGCTAGTATCGGTAATTTGATCAACCACTAAAAAATGATTGAAATTCCAAAAAACAATGAACGGTGGTGGCAGTTGTTTGAGCGAATCAATACTTTTTTTGAATCCTTTGCTAGCTAGGCCGTAATTACGCGCTGCCTTCAGCACGTTAGCGGCGGTGACACCATCGCGAGAGACCCCGCAAGCAGCTCTTAGCTCCGCTAGCGGCACATAGCGACCGTAGTAGCCCAGCACCATACTCAGCGCCGCCGCACCGCATTCCACGGCCTCCATCTGCAAAACGGTAGGCGTTTTAGATCGCTTTGGCCGCTTTCGCGCTGTTTTTTGCTTTGGCCCCTGATTTGAACTGTTTGAACTGTTTGAACTATTCGAACTGTTCCGGTTCTGGCCTCGGCCTTGGTTCTGGTGCTGATCAGACGGCTGGGCTGGCATCGAACTCGCTGGCATCCTACTGACCCAAGAAAGGAAAAACAAAAGTAATCGGTGCTCTTTCTTTGAGCGTAACGCGGGCGATCGCAGGCATTCCTGCAATCGGTGCCATATCGTTAGAACCGGTTGACCAAGCGTAGTCACCATTCTCATTTTTGTTAGGAATAGTGATCACCTCTACATAGGTTTGTTCATCGCGACTGTCTCTAGCTGATTCAATCGTAGTAATCGACGGCTCCGAAACAGACTCTACCGTCGCCATCAGTCCGCCAGCCACCTGGGCACCTTCCACATCTGGGATCAGCAAAACGTCCATGCCTCGCTCGATCTGAGCGATTTCGCCAGCGCTAAAGTAGGCAACTCCCACCAGCTGCTGTGGTGGCGCGTCTAGAGAAGAGGCTGGCAGCGCGTTGTTAGGCGCATCCGCATAGACCAGAGCGCCGCGTCCGGTAGTCGTAACCGGAATTCGGCCAACAAAGCTCCAGATCAAGCCGCAGGACAGCAGGCCACCCAGCGCAGCCAATGGTAGCCAGCTACGCGGACTGACAATTCTCATTAGTTGATCCAACTGTTCAGGAGAAGACAGCCTTTCTACCGCCTCTTTCCGAAAAATGCTGTTGTTGTCCATGCTCTCTATAGTCTTAACAGAATCAAGTCTTAAAGGAATAATCTCAACAGAAATAGTCCCAACAGAAATAGTTTCAACAAAAACGTCCTAATAGAAAATCTAGCTTCTCATACTATCAACACCTAATACCGCTAGCTCTAATACTGTCATTATCTAGCACTGTCAATATCTAGCCCACTGCCGTACTCAGCCGCTTCAGCATCCAGTCAAACTTTTGAGCCCCTTCTGAAGCCTGCTGCAGCGCTTCTATATCCAATTCGTCTGCATCTTCTATGTCGGTCGCCGAACTGCGACATTCGACTGCAGTCACAGAGGCGAGTAAAAGGGCGGTCTGAGTAGCCATGACTCGATAAAATCTAGCCGCAAAGCTAGGATCTTCCTGAAGTTTGATCAAGACGTGCTGGCGGGGAATAGCCAGTACTTTTGATTCTTTGGTGGCATGAACTCTGACCGGTAGGGGTTTAAAATCTAGAAAAGAAATCACTCCAGGCAGGCTGCCCTTAGAGATATAGGCAATCGGTGTAAAAGCAGCGCACTGTTCCTCTAAACCGTGAGAGCAAGCCGATAGCGGATCGTAAGGCGTATCGGTAATAGCAATTGCCATCTGGCCATCTAATACAGTATAAAGCGCATCGACCGGGCGACCCATGTTCAACAAAACACTCTCGGCAGCGACTCTGTTGACCTGCCCGGCGCTCATCATCCAGTCGATATCACTATCTTTCAGTTCTCCAAAAACAAACAGCGCCTCTTTTACCATCTGCCCAGACTGATAGCGTAAGAGATCGGGATTGCTAGCGGCTTCAAACTGAGTGCGAATTCTCTCGGAGGTAATCAGTGCGATCGCCCGGTAAAAGTGCGCCGCAAAAATGACTTCTGTCTGTAGCTTCTTTCGTAGCACTTCGCCGGGAATGGTCAGCACCAGCGCCTCTCCTTGAGCTGAGATCACGCTCACCGGAGAACTATCGAACAGCCAGTCAGCGCCTACCAAATCTCCGCGAGATAATTCAGCAAACGCCTTGCCGCTGCATGGCGCACTCATCGCTAGTTTGCCTTCTAAGACTAGGTACAGCGCATCTAGAGTATTGTCGCCATTGTTATTACCCTTGCCATCACTGCCCGCAAAATTGTCGTCAAAGCTGAACTCCGGTGCTATTAGCACAGTGCCATCTGCTAAAGACTGACGCTGGCCGGTGATCACCATCCAGTCAATATCAGCGTTACTCATCTCGCGAAGCAAAATAT
>NZ_JADEXO010000221.1 GCF_015207105.1 cf. Phormidesmis sp. LEGE 11477 | reverse complement strand
GCCCTAGACAGCGCCCCAGACAACGGTAGCTAAACAGAAAATAATTTAGTATGAAATCACTTTTAGAGCTGATCACCTTGCGTGTGTGGAATGGTTGGGATAGCTTGTCCACTTCGCTGCTACTGGTTCCTCTACTGCTAGTAGCTATGCCAGCCGCCGCAGTTTATGCCCAAATAGACGCCGCTCAAGACGAGACTCAATCCGAGGTTCAGCCGTCTACACTACTCGACCAGCTTAGAGGCGATTTAGAAGTCGAGCCTAGCGCTGAAATCACGGGTATTCGCCTAGTTGAAATAGAAGACGGGCTCAAGGTTGTTTTGATCACTGATCAGCCAGAGCTAGTTGAAGTATTTCAATTTCAAGAGGGAACTACTCTAACCGTTGACATTACTAATGCAACGCTGTCTTTAGCCGATACTGAAGATGGCTTTATAGCGGCTGACGGCAGCTATCAGCAGCTAAACCCTATTGCTGGTGTGGCCTCTTTGAGGGTAGAGCAGCGCGGCAGCGAGATTCAGCTAACCGTGATCAGCGATAGTGAAACGCCCCCGGTTGCCTATTTCGAGAGACTGTCAGAGGCACTTCAGCTCGATGTGGTGACGCTGATTCCTGGCGCGACAGATACAGAGATTGACTTTGAAAGCAACAATCTACGCATTATCGTCACTGCCGAGCCATTAGATGGCTTTCGGGTGCAAGAGGCGACAACCGGGACACGTACGAATACGGCTTTGATCGATGTGCCTCAAAGCATTCAGGTAATTCCAGAGGCGGTGATAGAAGAGCAAGGGTCTACGTCGCTAGCAGATACGTTGCGGAATGTAAGCGGCGTTAATGCGGGGCGTTCTTCTCCCGGTTTGCAGGCGACTACGCCGCTTATTCGAGGTTTTGAGAGTAATAATATTTTGCGTAATGGGCTGCGCGACGATACATTGCGTATTGGCGCAGGCATAAATAACATTGAGCGAATCGAAATCTTAAAAGGGCCTGCTTCGGTGCTGTTTGGCTCGGGTAGCCTCAGCGGCACGATTAACTTAGTGACAGAAGAACCTTTGACAGAGCCACGATATGAGTTTGGCGCTTCGGCGGGTAGTTTTGAATTGTATGGAGGAGAATTTGATTGGACAGGGCCGCTAGATGAGGCGGGGCAGTTAGGCTATCGGTTGAACCTGGCCTATCAAGAGCGGGGTAGCTTTCGAGATTTTGAGGAGAGCGATCTGTTTTTTGTTGCGCCTTCTTTTCAACTGGCGAATACGGAACGCAGCAGTTTGATTGTAGATGTTGAATACTTTTCTCGGCGCTCTTACGGCACGGCGACAGGATTGCCGCCAGTGCCCGCCATTGGATTCGAGGGAAACACCATTGCAGAGAATGCTTTAGCACAAGGGTTGGAAGAACCTAATAACCCGAACCGCGTAACTCTAGATTCCCCAGGTATTCAAAGAGCGGGCACCTTGGATTTAAGAACAAATCCTAGCAATCCAGATCTTAGCTATACAGAAACCAATATTGCGAGACTGGGCTACCGATTTGAGTACGACTTTAACGATAATTGGAAGTTTAGAAACGAATTTCTTGGATCATTTCAAGATACTCCGCAAGACAGTGTAGTCGGCATAAACGGCAGAGAGCAAGTAGGTGGACAGCCCGATTTTCAACTGTATTCGAGAGCATATCTCAATAACATTAGCAGTCGTGAAGCGTTGACGCTCAACTCTAATATTGTTGGGGAGTATGAATTACTCGGGATTGATCAAACCTTACTATTAGGTGCTGAATTCTCTAAGGAGGACTCTACGGATGTACTTCTAGTACGGCTTGGACGTGGACGCGCTCCAGACGTGCCTAATTTGCCACCTTTTAACATATACGATCCTGTCTACAGAGATGACGAATTCTTCTTTGACACTTCGTCAGACCCTGTACTTTTCCGTGGAGATACTGTAACTCGTCGTCAGACACTAGGGTTTTATGGACAGCTTCAGCTTGATTTTTCCGATTATCTCATTCTTCTAGTTGGTGGACGATTTGATGTAGCCGATCAGTTCTTTCAAGATGACGAGCCCCGCTTTCAGGACCCTAGTGCTCGCGATCCTATTTCTACTTATGACACAGCATTTAGTCCTAGGATAGGCGTCGTTCTCAAGCCAGTAGAGAATGTCTCTGTATACGCTAGCTACGTAGAGTCATTTCTGCCTGTCATTGGTCGCAATGCAGGTGGCGATATCTTTGTTCCAGAAAGAGGAAAGCAGTTTGAGACGGGTATTAAGGCAAATCTATTTGATGACAGGTTGAATATGACGTTGGCTTACTATGATCTGCGTAGATCGGGTGTCGTGACCGAAGATTCGAACGATATTGGTGTCCTAGTTCAAGTAGGTGAACAGAAGAGTAGTGGCATAGAGTTTGACTTAATCGGTGAGCCACTGCCCGGATGGAACATTATTGCCAACTACGCCTATACAGATGCGCTCGTCAGTCAAGATAACGATTTTGAGGTAGGCACAAGATTACAAAATGCTCCTCGGAATTCGGCGAATCTGTGGACGTCTTATGAGATTCAAGGCGGCGCTTTAGAAGGGCTGGGCATCGGTACAGGCATCTCTTTTGTGAGCGATCGCAATGGAGATCTCCGAGAACCCTTTGTAATTCCCGCATATACTCGTACGGATGCTGCTGTTTTCTATCGCCGGAATGGGTTCAACGCTCAGCTAAATTTTCAAAATCTGTTCAACGTTCGCTACTTTGAGGGCGCAAGAGACCAAAATAGAGTTCTTCCAGGCGAACCCTTTTCAGTGATAGGCACCGTAAGCTGGGAGTTTTAAAGAATATGAGGGCCTTTGCCAAAATTTGGATCGGTCAGCTAGTTTCTACCATTGGTAGCTACATGACGGTGTTTGCGTTGATGATCTGGATCTGGCAAGAAACGGGATCGGCCACTACGCTAGCGCTGGTCACTTTTTTCTCTCAGCTACCTCGGATTGCCGTCACGCCTTTTGCTGGCGTTATCGTTGATCGGTTTCCTCGCAAGCGGCTGATGCTACTAGGCGATATCGTTGCCGCTGCCGGAACGCTTGTGGTGGGTCTGTTGTTCTGGCAGGGTCAGCTCCAGCTTTGGCATCTGTATGTAGTAGTAACCCTCCTGTCTCTTAT